>NZ_PCPW01000011.1:0-147140 GCF_002979835.1 Arthrobacter sp. MYb221
TCGGCCAGCGCGAATTCGTCCTTGCGTTCGGCCAGCCGATGAGCGACGCGCAGCAGGAAGTCACCGCGTTCCGGGGCCGGGAGCTGGGACCAGGTCCCGGTGTCGAAGGCGCGGCGGGCCGCGGCGATCGCGGCCTCGGCGTCCGCGGGCCCGGCCTCGGAGACGAGGGCTACCGGCTCACCGTTGGCCGGGCAGAAGATCTGCCTGGTCGCGGCCGAGCTGGCCGGGCCAAAGCTGCCGTCGATGAACAGCGTTTCGCCGCCGTGCAAGCGCGGATTCTGGTTGCCTTGAAGGCTCTTGGCTAGTTGAGGTTGCAGGTTCATGTGTTCTCCAGAGAAAGTTTCGAAGGTTATCGGTAGCGGCAGCGCCGGGTGCGGCAGTTGCCCTAGCGCTCGGGGTCAGTGATGGTTCCGTATTTCAGCGCGTTCCAGAAATCGCCGCGCACGTAGCGCTGTTCGGGCTCCGGATTGTAGTCCCAATGGTGCACCTTGCCCTGCTGCAGCGAGTTGGCGACCACCCGGCGGCTTGACTGGCTGTCCAGGATCTTGGACTCCAGCCGGGGCAGGTCGTACCGGAATTCCAACGCGCCGCGCATTGCCGCGACGACCTCGGCATGCTGCGGGTCGGTGGCTGCATTGTGCAGTTCATCGGGGTCGGCCGCCAGATCGAAGAGCTGCTCCGGGTCTCCCGGGCAGAGCACGAACTTGTAGTTCCCGCGGACGATGGTCAGCTGCGGACGCAAGGTCCCTTCGGCCAGGTATTCGATGACCACATCGCGGTCCCCGGCTCCGGCTGCGCCGCGCTGCGCGCGGCGCATCGATTCCGTCAAGGAACTGCCCGGAAGCTGCGCCGCTTCCATGCCGGCCAAGTCCAGGAGCGTCGGCGCGAGATCGAGCAGGGACACCGGCTCGGCGAAGCGGCCGGTGGGCACCAGAT
Organism: Arthrobacter sp. MYb221; assembly: GCF_002979835.1. Classification (NCBI taxonomy): domain Bacteria; kingdom Bacillati; phylum Actinomycetota; class Actinomycetes; order Micrococcales; family Micrococcaceae; genus Arthrobacter; species Arthrobacter sp. MYb221. The sequence continues at coordinate 937 of NZ_PCPW01000011.1, forward strand.
GCGCCGGCCCGTGCATGATCAGCGGGACCCGCGAAGACTGCTCATAGGGGGACATCTTGAACCACAGCCCCTTTTCACCCAGCATGTCGCCATGGTCGCTGATCACGATGATCACCGTGTTGTCGTCGAGATCCAGTGCCTGCAGCTGGGCGCGGATTCGCCCGATCTGGTCATCGATGTAGCTCACCGCCGCGTAGTAGGCGCGGCGCGCCCGGCGCACGCCGTCGAGATCCGGATAGCGCTGGTCGAAGCCGCTCATCGCGCGCAGGCGATGGCTATGCGGATCCTGGGCGCGGTCGGGAACCTCGGGGTGCGCCGGGTCGGGAATCTCGCCGTCGGCAAACCGGTCCCAGTGCTCGCGCGGCGGCTCATAGGGGTCGTGCGGGTGGATGAAGGAGGTGACCATCAAAAACGGCAGGTCCTCGCCCGCGGCCTGGTTCGCCCGCACCCGGTCGTTGAGATGGCGCAAGGAACGGAACGTGACCTCGTCGTCGAAGTCCTGCTGCACGCTTGCCTTGGACACCCCGGCCTCGAAGACCGCGGCGGCATCGTGGTACCACTGCAAGCGCTGTTCCAGCGGGCGGGTCCAATCCGGGATCATGTCCAGATCCGCCGGGTAGACATCCGTGGTGAGCCGCTGCTCGAATCCATGCTGCTGGTCCGGGCCGATGAAGTGCATCCGGCCAATGAGGGCCGTGTGGTATCCGGCCCCGCGCAGCCGGTGGGCGAAGGTGGGAATCGAGGCGGCGAAGTCGTCGCCGTTGTCGAAGCAGCCCAGATCCGAAGGCATCTGTCCGGTCATCATCGAGGCGCGTGACGGGGCGCACAGCGGGGTGTTACAGTAGGCGCGGTCGAAAACCGCCCCGGATTCGGCCAATGCGTCGATATGCGGCGTCTTGGCTGCCTGATCTCCGTAGGCGCCAAGCGCTTGGGCGGCCATCTGGTCGGCTTGGATAACAATGATGTTAGGTCGTTTGATTGACATCGTTTTTTCCTTTCGTAGTAACTGAAATTGGAGCTAGTTGATGAGTGCATGCTGTGGAGCCCAGCGATCGGGGAATACCCCTCCTGCGCGGCCGGTGCCGGCTGCGGCCCGGCAGGCAAGCCAGCTGGAGATCCTGGCGGCCCGGGCTCCGGAACAGCTGCGCCTGCTCGGATTGGCCGGCGGCAGCTTCCTGATGGGCAGCGAGGACGAACTGGCCTACCGGGCAGATGGCGAAGGCCCGGTGCGTGAAGTCGCCGTGCCGCCCTTCGCCATCGCCGCCACCGCGGTAACCGTCGCGGAATTCGCCGTTTTCGTCTTGGCCACCGGATACCGCAGCGATGCGGAAGTCCACGGGGATTCCCTGGTCTTCGCCGGGAACTTGTCAAACGAAACACGCAGGCTTGCAACGCCCGACGAGCATGCCCCGTGGTGGTGCACGGTCGCCGGGGCCAACTGGCAGCGACCCGAAGGTCCGGACTCGGATGCCCTGAAGCGGGCAAACCATCCGGTGACCCACGTATCTCTGCGCGATGCCCTAAGCTACGCGCAGTGGGTCGGCGCCCGGCTGCCCAGCGAGGCAGAGTGGGAATTCGCCGCCCGGGGCGGGCTGGAGCAGCAGCCTTATCCCTGGGGCGCCGAATTCGAGCCCGGGGGACAGGCCCGGATGAAGACCTTCGCCGGAGAATTCCCGCATGGCCCCACCAGCCCGGTCGGCACCGTGGAGGTGGCCGCATATCCGCCCAACGGATTCGGCCTCTACAACATGACCGGCAACGTCTGGGAATGGACCTCGGGGATCTTCTCCGCTGAGGATCCGCGTCCCGCCGTGCGCGGTGGTTCGCACATGTGCCACGCCTCGTATTGCCGGCGATACCGGACCTCGGCACGCACCGCCGTCACCGCCGACACCTCGCTGGCCCATACGGGATTTCGCTTGGCCGCAGACGTGAGCTGAGCTGCGCCTCCGGCGACCGGCTCAACGCCGCGGTTCGCCGCCGGGTTTATCCGGGGAGTCCACCACCGGCTGCAGCGAAATCTCCCCGGTTTTCGGATCCCAGCCGTCGGCCCACTCGCCCGTGGCGTAGCTGTACCCCACCGGCTGTCCGTTCTCGTCCGTGCGCTGATACCACTCGGTGTATTCCTCGCTGGTGGAATCCACATCGGCACCGGCTCCTTCGCCGGGCGTCGTGGCGACCACGTGCAGGGCGAAGTCGTCCCCGTAGCGGTCGACACCTTCGAATACCGCGTTGTTGATCGCATTTTCGGCGTAGTGGTGCCGCAGCGCGAACGGATCGGTCCGCAAATCGCGGAACCAGGCGACGATGATCAGCAGCATGATGAAGGCAAATGGGACCGCGCTGACGATGACCAGTTGCTGGAGCCCTGCCAAGGCGGAGGAATCACCGAGCAAGAGCATGACGACGGCGATCCCGGACATCACCAGGCCCCAGAAGACCACGATCCACCGGCTGGGTTCCTGATTGCCCCGGGAGGTCAAGATGCCCATCACCACCGAGGCCGAGTCAGCGGAGGTGATGAAGAAGATCGCCAGCACCACGATGGCCACGTACGGCAGCCACTGCAGGTACGGCAGATTCTCGATCATGGTGAAGAACACCTGCGGGGCGGGCATATCGGCGCTGAACCCCGGCATTCCCTGCTGGTACATCCAGATCGAGGTGCCGCCCATGATGCCGTAGGCGACAAAGAGCAGCGACGAGGGAATCAGGATCGTGCCCAGCAGGAACTGCCGGATGGTCCGCCCCCGCGAGATGCGTGCGATGAACGAGCCGACGAATGGCGACCAGGAGATCCACCAGGCCCAGTAGTACACGGTCCAGACGGACTGGAACTCCTGGGTTTCTGCGCCCCAGGACAGCGAACGCCCCATCAGCTCGAACATCGAACCGAGATATTCCATCAATGACGAGGGCAGCAGATTGAGCAGAAACAGCGTGGGGCCAAGGAACAGCACCAGCCCGACGATGCCCACGGTGAGGATGATGTTGATGCTCGACAGATACCGGATGCCCCGCGAAACCCCGGAAACCGCCGAGATGATGAAGGCAACCGTCAGCAGGAGAATCAGGATGACCAGCATGTTATTGGTCAGTTCACCCGCGCCGGTGACGATGGTGATGCCGGTGCCGATTTGCATCGCCGCAATGCCAAGGGCCGCCGCGGTGCCAAACAGGGTGGCCACGATCGCGAACACATCGATGAGTTTGCCGGCGAAGCCTTCCGAATATCGCTGGCCGAATAAGGTGCGGAAGATGGAGGACATGAGCAGTGCCCGGCCGCGGCGGTACGCCGCGTAGGCGATGGCACCGCCAACCAGCGCGTACATGGCCCAGGCATGGAAGCCCCAGTGGAAGTAGGTCTGCGCCATGGCGCCGTGCATGGCCTCGGTAGTTTCCGCTTGGTGCGTCAACGGCGGAGGGGCAATGAAATGCGTCAGCGGCTCGGACGGGCCGAAAAACAGTACTCCGATGCCGATGCCGGCCGCAAAGAGCATCGCGACCCAGGAGAATGTGCTGAATTCCGGCTTTTCACCGTCCTTGCCGAGGCATATTTTTCCATAGGGAGAGATCGCCAGGCCTATCAGGGAGACCAGGGTGATGATGGCGACGGTATTGAACAGCCAGCCCAGGTTGAGCGTGGACCAGGAGAACGCGGCGGAAGCTATATTGGCAACGCCGGCCGGATCGAGGATTCCCCACACGACGAATCCAATGGTCAGTGCCCCGGTGAGGCAGAGGACAAACTTGCTGACCTGGTAGCGACGACGCTGTTCGTCGATTCCGATACCCGGAACAAGCGCCGGGTGGATATTATGCGGATATCCGGGTCGGCGAAAATCCAGATTGGGCAACCGCCGCCGAGACTTTTTCCGTTTTCGGTCCTGCGCAGTTTCCGCCCCAGGGGTGGGCCGGGTTTCATCGGTTTTGGACATGGAAATTCTACCTTTGGTGATGCAGGGGCACCCCGGCGGCGTGGGAACAGGCATGGCGGATGAGAGAGCGAACGACATGACTGAACGGCCAACGGGGGCGCGGTGCGATTAAGGAGCTGGGATGAGTGAGCCGGCATCGAAGCCATGCTCAAGTGGAACCAAGCCATTGAGGCCTGGTTCAAAAGTGCCTACACGGGTGCCGTGTGGCTACGGCTCGCAGCCCCACCAGCCAATGGCATTGGATTCCCAGGAATCATTCTCGTAGCCTGCGGTTCGCCGAGGAGAGTTTATGCGAAGCTTCTCAGCTGCATTGATGCTGGACAGATTGCGCGCAACAGAGATCGACCAGTCCGTGGACTGTGTGTGGAAATCGACGTGGCGCATGACACAAGACCCTAGACGTGGCGCATCACGGAGTCAAGGAAGCCTGGAAAAATCTTCGTACCAAGAAGCCGCGTCCGGCCCTCGATCGGTTCCTGCGCCAGCGGATGTTCCGGCGCGGTGCCCGATCGGACGCACTTATCCACAGATTTTTCTGGCGCATCCCGGCAGGCCGCGCATCGGGGCACACTGGTCTGCATGGACACCACCGACCTGGATCAGGCCCTCGACGGGTACGGCCAGCTGCTGGAGACGCTGCAGCCGACCGACGCCGAGGCGTGCCGCCGGATCGACGGGGCCGCGCTGCGGGCGGTCATCGAACAAGAGACCCAGGTGCTCATCGGATTGCGGCGGGCATTGCAGGACACCGCAGACCCACGCCTGGCCCTGGAACTTCTGGCCGCCGCGAAGCGGATCCAGGATGAATGCACCCGGATGAGCCTGGTGGCCGCGGATCGGCTGGCCGCCACCAACGCGCACCAGCTGGAAGCCGAAGAGCTCAGCGAACTGCGCGTCCAGCCCGCCGACACCACCCGCGCCGCACGCCGCGCTTCCGGGCGCTCCTGCTTCAAAGACCCTGCAGAGCTGCTGGCCAGCTGGCTGAAGATCAGCTACGCCAGGGCCAGGCGGATGATGCTCGACGCCAGCGACCTGATCGGGCGTCGTGATCCCGCAGGGCAACCGGTGCCGCCGCGCTTCCCGCATCTGGGCCAGCTGCTCGATGATCCGAAGGTCAGCCCCGAGGCGGTCTGCGAGACCAGCAAGAAGATCTCGCGCCGCGAACCGGAAGACACCACCTTTGAAGGCACCCCGACCGAGCCGACGCTGCTGGACAACTCCGGAATCGCGGTTGAAGAACGTGCGGCACAGATCCTGCACGATGAGCTGACCGAGAAGGAAGCCGAGAAGAAGATCGGCAGCCTGATCACGATCGCCAGCTCTCATCCCGAGACCTCCACCGCTGCGGCGCTGTGCCGGGGCATGTATCGGAGGCAAACCAGCAACCCACAGGTCGTTGAATTCGTTTTGCGCGTCGGGTTGCTCGAAGCCGAAATGCTCGACTCGCTGATCGCCCAGGCGAACAACCCGAAAACCCAGGCCGGCCAGCGCGCACGGCAAAACCCGGGTCATTCCGGGACGGCGCAGGGATCGGACTCCCTGCCCGAACAGCCCCAGCTGCCGGACTTCCTGCCTCCCGAGGCGGCCGGTGCCCGGTGGGAACCGGAGGCGCCGCAGATGCGGGTGAGCCCACCGGAACGAGCGTTGAATGCGCTCCTGGAACTGCTGGGCACCTCCGGAGAGGACGCCGGGAGACGCCGCATCGAACCCGAGGTCATCGTCCACATGAAGCTCGATGATCTGCGAAACCTGGCCGGGGCCCACGGGCGAACGGCCCATGGAATGGATCTTCCGCCGGGGGAGCTGAGAAAGCTCCTATGCGATGCGAAGATCATTCCGGCGGTGTTCGGCGGGCGCGGTGAACTTCTGGACTTCGGCCGAGCTAAGCGGCTGGTTCCGCCGAGCCTGCGCAAGGCGGTGCTGGCGCGGGACCGTGGATGCCTGGTGCCTGGCTGCACCACGCCTCCGGAACGGGTGGAAATCCACCACATCAAATCCCACGCCGACGGCGGGGATACGAGCCTGGAAAATTCCGGGCCAGGCTGCGACGCGCACCATACGGCCTATGACCTCGGAATTATCAAGGTCATCTTCCAGGACGGGCTGCCGTGGGTGATCCTGCCCAAGCACATCGACCCGGAGCAAAAGCCGCGGCGCAATACCTACTGGGGCGAGGACGGCTAGCCGGAGTTCCCTTGCGCCGAACCGCGGCCTGGTCAATACGAGACCGAGCCCCACGAGCCGGCCGGCTGAGGCAAGGCAACGTCCGCCCGCTGCACCCTGATCTATGCGGAACTGCTACGATGAGGCACCCCAAAGCAAAGGAGCCTCCCGTGGGCAAGGTGGTCATGTACGGCTCGGTGTCGGTGGACGGTTTTATCGCGGATGCGAACGACCAGCCCGGAGCGCTGTTCGACTGGTTGACCGGCGGCGAAGTCCCGTTGGACGAGAGCGGCGCATTGAAGGTGTCGCAGGCATCCTACGACTACACCCGGCCATACTGGGACCGGATCGGGGTGACGATCGTCGGCCGCCACGTCTTCGACATGACGGATGGCTGGGACGGGAAGCCGCCGAGCGGGGTCGAGCACATGGTCGTCGTGACGCACCGGCCGAAGCCCGAGGGCTGGGATCCCGAGGCGCCTTTTCACTTCGCCGACGGCGTCGCCGCAGCCGTGGCCAAGGCGCAGGAGCTCGCCGGTGAGCGCATCGTCGAGGTCTCCGCTGGCGATGTTGGCGGCCAGGCGCTGGCCGCGGGCCTGGTCGACGAGGTGCGCATGGACGTCGTTCCCGTCGTGTTCGGCTCCGGCAAGCGCTACTTCGGGCCGGCCCACGCCCAGCACCCGCTGGAGGATCCCGACGCGGTGATTCAGGGCGACCGGGTGCTCCACCTGTGCTACCCGGTGCGCCGTTAACCGAGCGTGCTGCAACGACAAAATCCCGGGGCGCTGGCGAATTCAATCGCTAGCGCCCCGGGATTTGCACGGAGTAGCGCAGGCAAGCTGCGCCGGCTAGGTGCCTAAGGTACCCAGGTTCTGGAACTTCTGCTGCCGGCGCCCCAACCTGTATTCGTCGGGAATCACCCGGGCCAAGGAAACCTCGGCGGCGATCGCCGCACAGAGCTTCTGCGCGAATTCACGCGGGTGCCCGGCGGCCTCATCGAGCTCGTCGACCACGTGGTCGACCAGCCCGAAAGCGCACAGCGAGCCGACTCCGATGCGTTGCGCGCGGGCCATCTGCGGGGCCTGCTCGATGCTGCGGTGGATGATGGCGCTCGCGCCTTCCGGCGGCAGCGGCGAGAGCCACGAATTCTGCGCGGCAATGGTCCGGTCGGCCGGGAGCAGCGCCAGCGCGGCCCCGCCGGTGCCTTGGCCAAGCAGCACCGATACCGAGGGGGAGCGAAGCCCGATCAGCTCGCTCAGCGACCGGGCGATCTCGCCGGCCAGCCCGCCTTCTTCGGCCTCGGCCGAAAGCTCGGCCCCGGTGGTGTCGATGATGGTCACCAGGGCCAGGCCGAGCTCCTGGGCCAATTGCATGCCGCGGCGTGCCTCGCGCAAGGACGCTGGGCCCATGCTGGAGGTGCTCAGGTGGCGTGGACGCTGCTGGCCAAGTACCACGCATCGCTGGTCGCCGAAGCGCGCCAGCGAGAGAATCAGGCCGGGGTCCTTTTCGCCCTGCCCGGTCCCGTTCAGCGGCAGTGCGTCATCGGCGGAGGCGAGAACCATGCGGGTATCCGGGCGGCGCGGATTGCGGCTGATCTGCACCGATTCCCACACATCAGGCGTGCTGCCGGGCACCGTCCGGCCCAGCGGCGCGGGCAACGAAGTGCTCACCTCGGTCGGCTGCAGGATCCGCAACGCCCGCAGCACCAGCTCGGGCAGTTCCTGCGGGGCGACGACCGCGTCGATCAATCCCTTGCGGAAGAGGTTCTCGGAGACCTGCACTCCTTCGGGGAACTTTTCCCCAGATAGCGCCTCATAGACGCGGGGTCCCAAGAAGCCGAGCAGCGCTTCGGGTTCGGCCACGGTGATATGTCCCAGCGAACCCCAGGAAGCCATCACCCCGCCGGTGGTCGGATGGCGCAAATACACCAAATAGGCCAGACCGGCTTCCTTATGCCGGCGCACCGCATCGGTGATCGCAACCATGCCGAGGAAGGCCAGGGTGCCTTCCTGCATCCGAGTGCCGCCCGAGGCGGGTCCGGCGAGCAGGGGCAGCCCTTCGCTGGTGGCCCGCGTGATCGCGGCGACGATGCGTTTCACCGCGGCTTGCCCGATGGACCCGGCCAGGAATTTGAACTCCGAGACGATCACCGCCACCGGCCGCCCTTGGATCATTCCCTTGCCGGTGAGCACCGATTCATCGGCACCGCTCTTGAGCCGCGCGGCGTCCAGATCCGCCGCGTAGCTTTCGCTGAGCTCGGGCTGGTGCGGGGTGCTGTCCCAGGATTCAAAGGAGCCTTCGTCCAGCACGATGCCGAGCAGTTCGGCCGCGCCGAGGCGAGCGGTTTTGGTGTTCATGACCGTTCTTCCCTTCCGGCGTCCAGCCATTGTTCGATGTCCGCGGCGTCGGCGTTCAGCAACGGTGGGGCGCTATGCCTGGTTTTGGTGGTTTCCGCGCTGGTGGCGGGGTCGAAGAAACGCAATGGCGGGCCGGGGAGGCTGATCTTGCCCAGCACCTCATGCTCGACCTCGACGATGAGCCCCTGGGATTTGACCTGTTCCCATTCGTAGACTTCCTCGATGCTCCGCACCTTGCCCGAGGGGATGCCCGCCGAGTCGAGCAGGGCCAGAAGTTCGGTTGCCCCGTAGCCGGAGAAGGCTTGCTCGATCAGCGGGTTCAGCTGCGACCGGTGCTCCACGCGGGCGGCATTGCTGGCGAAGCGGGCATCGTCGGGTGCCAGGCCAAAGGTCGCCGCGAACTTATGCCAGAGTTTTTCGCTGCCGACGCTGATCTGCACCTTGCCTCCGTTGCAGGGGTAGAGGCCATAGGGGGCGATGGACGGGTGGTGGTTGCCGATGGCGTGGGGGTTCTGGCCGGCTACGGTGGCCCGGGTTCCTTGGAATGCGTGCACCCCAACGATCGAGGCGAGCAGCGAGGTGCGCACCACCTGTCCGCGCCCGGTCTGCTCGCGTTCCAGCAGTGCCGCCAGGGCGCCAAAGGCGCCGTACATCCCGGAGAGCAGATCTGCGATGGGCACCCCGACCTTCTGCGGATCCTCGGGGCCGGAACCGGTAATCGACATCAGCCCGGCCTCGCCCTGCAGGATCTGGTCGTAGCCGCTGCGGTGGGACTCGGGCCCGTCGTGGCCGAAGCCGGTGATGGACATGATCACCAGCCGCGGATTGAGCTCGTGCAGCACCGCGGTGCTGAATCCGAGCCGCTCCAGCACCCCGGTGCGGAAGTTCTCCATCAGCACGTCGGCGTGCTTGATCAGCTCAACGAGCTTTTCCTTGTCCGCCGCGGCTTTCAGGTTCAGCGACAGCGACTGCTTATTGCGGTTGCAGGAGAGGAAATAGGTGGCTTGCGGGTTGTCCTCCGGTCCGGCAAAGGGCGGACCCCAGCCTCGGGTGTCGTCCCCGGTTTCGACGGATTCCACCTTGATCACCTTGGCGCCAAGGTCGCCCATCATCATTCCCGCATGGGGCCCGGCCAGCGCCCGGGTCAGGTCGAGCACCACGTATCCGTTCAAGGGGCCAGCGGTGGTTGACTGCATTTTCTCGGCAACGGCCGTCGTAGAGCTCAAGGCTCCTCCTAGCAAATCTTGGATTGAATGGGGAGTGCGGGCTTAGAGCCAGCCCGGCAGCACCAGCGTGGCCCAGGCCAGCAGCGGTCCGACGAGGACGACGATGCCGCCGTAGCCGAGGACCTGCTTGTAGAAGCGGTCCTTGTCCGTGCCTTCCGGCGCATTGGCCAGCACCAGCGCGCCGTTGGTGGAGAACGGGGAAACATCCACCACGGTGGAGGCGATGGCCAGCGCGCAGATCAGGCCGATAGCGCTGATGGATCCGGTGTTGAGGAAGGGGATGGCCAGCGGGATCAGCGCCGCGAGGATGGCGGTGGAGGAGGCGAAGGCCGAAACGAGTGCGCCGATGTAGCAGATCAGCAAGCCCGCCAGCAGCGGTGCGCCCAGGGTGGCCACGGCGTTGGAGGCGTATTCGATGGTTCCGGCTTCTTGGAGCACACCGACGAAGGTGAGCATGCCGCAGATGAGCAGCACCGTGGACCAGCTGATCTTGTTGACCGCGCCCTTTTGCCCGGCCGGGTTGACCAGGGCGAGGAAGACCGCGATGGTGATGGATACGAATCCGACATCGACCTTGAAGCCCAGCGCGATCACGGCCAGGGCGATCAGCCCGATGATCGTCATGGTCTGTCCGAAACGCTGGCCCGCCGCCTTGGGCGCTGCGCCGTCTCCGGCCGGGTCGCGCGGTCCGTAGGTGCCCGATCCGCTGCCCTTGAAATCGACGTCGGCCCCGCGGGTGCCCACGGATACGGACAGGCGAGCCTCGGCGACGCGTTCGGCAATGGCGCCGGCGCGCTGTCCGGCGAGCTTCTTGCCGCCGAGCACCAGGAAGAGCACAACCGCGATGACGAGGTTGAATACGAAGCTGGTCAGGAACAATGCGGTGGGGCTGAAGGGGAAGCCGGCTTCTTCGATGAGTCCGTTGACGATGACGCCGTAGACGGCGATCGGGGAGAAGCCGCCGGCCTGCGCGCCGTGCACGATGAGCATGCCCATCATCAGCGGGTTGATCTTGTATTTCTGGGCGAAGGTCAGACCGATCGGTGCGATGATCGCTACCGCCGCCGGGCCCAGGGCGCCGATGGAGGTGATGGCCGCGGTGATGGCGAACATGACCCAGGGGATCAGCGAGATTCGATTGTCGACGAGCTTCACCGCCTTGTCCACCAGGACGTCGATGGTGCCGTTATTCTGCGCGATGGCAAACAGATAGGTGACGCCGACCAGGGTCAGGAACAATCCTCCGGGGAAGTTCGCGAGGATGTCCTTGGCATCCATGCCGAGAAAAACCGTGCCGAGCAGAAATGCTCCGACGAAGGCCAAAGCCCCCATGTTGATCGGGAACATCGTGGCAATTATGAACATCACCGCCAGCACGATGATGGAAACAAGCGCGACAGACATGGGAATTCCTTTTATTGAAGGTTGCGTGGTCGTTGATTTGCCTGTGATGGGCATCACTGGCTCACTGGCCTAGCCTCCTAGACTCTCGGTGTCTTGTCAAGCGAATTTTCGGTGTAGGTTTGAGCTAGAACGCATTCGTGAGGAAGGAATGATGGTGGCTGAAGCCAAGAAGCCCAGGCAGTTCGCAAAGGTGCAACGCCCGCGGCTCTATGAGCAACTGATGCAGCAGATCCTGACTTTTGTGGAAGAAGAGCAGCTCGGTCCCGGCGACCATCTGCCGGCGGAACGCGAATTGGCGGAGCAGCTGGGCGTTTCGCGGGCGACTCTCGCACAAGCGCTGGTGGCTTTGGAAGTTCTCGGAGTCATCGATGTGCAGCATGGCACCGGAGCGGTGCTGATGTACCGGCCCAGCGTCGCCACCGTGCTGCGCGATCTGCGGGCGCACAAAAACCGCTTGCCGGAGATCGTCGAGGCGCGCAGCACCTTGGAGGTCAAGCTGGCCGCGCTGGCCGCCGAGCGCCGCACGGAGGCCGACCTGCAGAAAATTGACCAGGCGCTGGAGGTGATGGCCGCAGAAATCGGCGATGGCGGACGCGGCGCGCGCGGGGATGAGCTGTTCCATGAGGCGATCACGGGAGCGGCGAAGTCATCCGTGCTGCAAAAGCTGATGACATTCATCGCCGAGATGGTCCTTGAAACCCGTCTCGAATCCCTCGGGCAGCCCGGACGTCCGGAGCGTTCGCTGGAGTCCCACCAGAAGATCGCCGACGCTATTCGCCGTGCCGATGCCCAAGGCGCCGCCGACGCCATGGGTGAGCATATTGAGATGGTGTCCGATGTGGCATTGCTGAAGGACGATAACTAGTCGCATCACAGGTGCCTTCGGCCCGTGGGACGGACGTGCCCCGGTGCCTCGGCTCTAGTATTCCTGCATGTGCGCGGCGATCTGCTGAATTAAGGCGCTGACCAGGGCAGGTTGTCGCCGCCTTGGCATCGTGAGGATCTGCGCGGTGCGTTCGGCCAACGCCGGATGGTCGATCGGGATGAATTTCAGGCCGTGGCTCAGGCCGTCGCGGCGGGCGAAATGGCTCAATAGAGTCACCCCGGCTCCGGAGCGCGCAAACTCCATTGCCGGGTTGATGTGATCCGTGGTCAGCGCGATTTTAGGTGTGAGGCCTGCCATGGACGTGGCTATGTCGAAGAGCTCGCGTTGGGTGATGCCTTTCGCGGGCATGGACATCGGATAGTCGCATAGCTCGGCCAGCGACACCTCGGTGCGAACCGCCAGGGGATGCCCGGTGCTGACGACGGCATATGCCGGCGCAGGGCAGGAATGCTCGACGTTGACGCCGCGCTGCGGCCCCAGCGCAAAAATTGTGGCGAGGTCCGCCGTTCCTTCGATGACTTGCCGGGTGGCCTCCGCGGAGGGCAAGACGCTCAGGTGAACCGAAACCTCGGGGTGCTCCTTGCAAAAGGCCGACACCGCCCGCGGTGTCAGCGATGCCGCCAGCCCCTCCGAGCTGACCACCTCGATGATCCGCGATGCCCCGATGGACAGTTCGCTCAGATCATGGGTCAGCTGCTCGCCCTCGGCCAGCATGCGACGGGTATGCGCCAGCAACAGGACTCCCGCATCCGTCAATTCCATTCCACGGGCGTGGCGGCGGAAAACCGCGGACCCGACTTGATGCTCGAGCTGGGTGATCTGGCGGCTAATGGCCGAAGCGGAAACATGCTGGGCTTCGGCCGCTTCGGAGATGGAGCCGGTGCTGGCCACTTCGTGGAAATAGCGCAGCGCGGTCGGCAACGTTTGCATTCCTGGGAACTCCGCTCGACTAGCATTTTGCGTTTAACTCAAACCTCATGCAGGAAACGGCACTGGTGCGCACGTAATTCATCTCCTACTGTGATCTACAGTACCTCACTGGGATAAGGGAGAAACCATGCAGAATAGACGAGATTTACTGGCTACTGCGGATCAATATGTCGATTCGGGCCAGCTGTTCGAGGATCTGTCCGAACTAGTTGCCTGCCCTACCGTCAGCACCGACGCAGCCATGAGAGTTGCAATGAACTCATATCTTGATGAGGTATTGCGCGCCAGGCTGGAGCGCATGGGTTTCACGGTGCAGTTGGATCTCGACTGGCAAGGTTCGGGCAATTCCTTCCTTCGCGCGGTGCGCACCGAACACCATCAGCACCCAACGGTGCTCTGCTATGGGCACGCCGATGTGGTTGATGGCCAAGCCGGCCAGTGGGACGAAGGACGCGAGCCCTTCGTCCTGAGCGCCGAGGGCGACAGATGGTACGGACGCGGAACCGCAGATAACAAGGGCCAGCATTTGGTGAACCTCAAGGCACTGGAGATGGTCCTGGCCCAGCGTGGCGCGCTCGGGTTCAACCTCGTCTTCCTCTTCGAAGCCGGCGAGGAAATCGGTTCGCCGCACCTGCAGGAATACGCCGCCGCCCATCGTGGTCAATTGGCCGCAGACGTGTTCATCGCCTCCGACGGTCCCAGGCTGTCCGCCGAGCGGCCCACGATATTTCTCGGCGCGCGCGGTGGAGCCACCTTCGAACTCAGCGTTCCGCTGCGTCCGGGCGGCTACCATTCGGGCAATTGGGGCGGGCTCTTGCGCAACCCCGCGACCACCCTCGCAGGTGCCATCGGAGTGCTCGTCGATGGCCATGGGCGCATCCAGGTGCCGGAGTTGCTTCCTAGCCAATTGCCTTCCTCGGTGCGCCAGTCGCTCGAAATGGTCAAGGTGGGCGGTGGCGCGCAGGATCCTGAACTGGATCCCCATTGGGGCGACACCAGCCTGAGCCCCGCTGAGCGGCTCTATGGCTGGAATACCTTGGAGGTACTCGCCCTTCGCTCCGCCGATATTTCCCGGCCGGTTAATGCCATTCCCGGCGAAGCGCGCGCGGTATTGCAGCTGCGCTTTGTGGTTGGCACAGATATGCATGAGCTGGAGGGAGCGATTCGCCGGGCGTTGAACGAGGCCGGGTATCCAATGGTGCAGCTGAAAATGGGCCAGTGCTTCGCGGCGAGCCGAATCGACCCCGATAACCCATGGGTGCGCTGGGCCAGCGATTCTGTCCAGCAGACCACGGGCATGCCCACCGTGGTGCTGCCGAATATCGGAGGCTCGCTGCCCAATGAGGTCTTTGAAGCAACTCTGGGCCTGCCGACGTTGTGGATCCCGCACTCCTATCCGGGGTGCCAGCAGCACGGGCCCAATGAGCACGCCCTGGAATCGGTGCTGCGGCAGGGATTGAAAATGATGTGCGGACTCTTCCATGACCTGGGAACTCGCAATGACCTGCCACGCACGGTGGCGTTGACCAATGAGAAGATTTAGGACCCAGCATGGAAAATCACCAGCAATCACCAGTTGAGGAACAAGCCGGCCTGCATCAACGGCCGGAGCGTGCCGCCTCCGGCGCGCCGCAACGCCGCCAGTCAGCAGCCCGCGGGATTGCCGCGGCCACCGTTGGAAATGCGCTGGAATGGTACGACATGTCCATCTACGCGCTGCTGGCCATCTATATCGGCCACAATTTCTTCCCCTCGGATAATCCGGCGGTAGAAGTCATCCAGGCCTTTGCGGTCTTCGGCGTCTCCTATCTGATTCGTCCGCTGGGCGGGCTGGTGCTGGGGTCGTATGCGGACCGCAAGGGGCTGAAAAAGGGGCTGATCCTGACCATCAGGCTCATGGTGCTGGGCACGGCGATCATTGCCCTGATGCCGGGCTATGACACGATCGGGATGCTGGCCCCGCTGGGACTCATCGTGGGCCGGCTCGTTCAGGGATTCTCCGCCGGCGGAGAGTTCGGCGCGGCCACCTCCTACCTGCTGGCGCAGAACAAGGAGCGCAAGGGATTCCTCGGCAGCTTTCAATTCGCCAGCCAGGGGTTGGGTGCCTTGATGGCCGCGATCACGGTGGTCGTCTTGACGAGCATTTTCACCACCGAGCAAATGAACGAGTGGGCCTGGCGCATCCCGTTCTTCATCGGCCTGCTGGTGGGACCAGCCGGCTGGTGGATACGGCGTCACGTCGACGAAGCACCGTTGCCGGAACGCCCTGCCACCGGCCCGCAGGGCGCAGTGCCCGCGGTGCATGCTCCGGTACGCGAGCTCTTTCGCTCCAATAAGGTCTCGGTGCTCATGGCCGGCGGCGGGCTCGCCATTTCCACGGCGCTGAACTTTGTGCTGCAGTACATGCCGACCTTCGGCATCAACCACCTGGGGATGAGCCCTACGATCTCGTTCTCCTCGCTGATTATTTCCGGGGTCATCCTGACCTTCGCCACCCCGGTGGTCGGGCACCTTTCGGATCGCTTCGGCAGGCTGCACATCATGGTTCCGGCGGCGCTGGCGATCATGGTGCTGACTATCCCGTTGTTCCTCTGGCTGATCGCGGGCAAGACCTTCCTGGTGCTCGCGGTCGTCATGACGATCCTGGGGCTGCTGAAGGCGTTGTATTTCGGTGCGCTGCCCTCGGTGATGGCGGACGTCTTCAGCGATTCCACGCGGGCTACGGGACTTTCGTTCAGTTATAACGCGGCGGTGGCGGTCTTCGGCGGATTCACCCCGATGATTTGCGCTTTCCTCATCGAGGCCACCGGGCAGCCGATCGCACCAGGTTATTACCTGGCGGTGCTGTCCATCGTCAGCCTCGTGGCGCTGGGCTCGGCATTCCGTTTCCGGGCGGTGCGGTAGGGCGAGTGGCGCACGAACCCTCCGTGGCGCCCCGGCGGCCTGAAGGGGAATGAGGGCAACGGCAAAACCCCGGGGCGCCAGCGAATCTAATCGCTAGCGCCCCGGGTTTTTCACGTAGTAGCTCAGGGAAGCTAGGTCGGTGGGTGCTTAGACCTGGTTTCCGAGCTTGAAGCCCTTGGATGCCTGGCCGCGGTAGGTGCCGGTCTCGTCCTTCTCGCGGGTGTAGGAGAAGCCGTCGGCGCCGACGGTCACCGCCATTTCCGAGTTATCGGTGCGCTCGATGATTTCCTGCACGTTGCCGTCCAGGTCCAGCACCTTCGAGGCTTCGGTGTACCACGATGGAACTACTGGGTTGCCCCACCAGTCGCGGCGCTGGTTGTCGTGCACATCCCAGGTGATGACCGGGTTGTCCGGGTCGCCGGTGTAGTAGTCCTGGGTGTAGATCTCGATGCGGTGGTCATCTGGATCCAGGATGTAGAGGTAGAACGCGTTGGACACACCGTGGCGGCCCGGGCCGCGCTCGATGCGGTCCGAGATGCGCAGCGCGCCCATCTTGTCGCAGATCTGGATGATGTTGTGCTTCTCGTGGGTGGAGAAGGCCACGTGGTGCAGGCGCGGGCCGTTGCCGCCGGTCAGCGCGGTGTCGTGCACGGTGCCTTTGCGGTGCATCCAGGCGGCGTAGGTGGTGCCTTCTTCGTCCTGGATGTCCTCGGTGACGCGGAAGCCCAGGTCTTCGAGGTACTTGCGGCCGCGCGGCACATCCGGGGTGACCTGGTTGAAGTGGTCCAGGCGGACCAGCTCGCCGGCGGAGTACAGGTCATAGCGCATGTGCAGGCGCTCGACGTGCTCGGTCTCGAAGAAGAACTCGTACGGGAAGCCCAGCGGATCCTCCACGCGAACCGCATCGCCGATGCCGCGCACGAAGCCTTCGCTGCGGCGCTCGGTGCGGCAGCCCAATTCCTTGTAGTACGCCTCGGCGGCGTCGACCTCGGCGGTGGAGCGCACACGGAAGGCCATGGCCTTCAGCGCGGCTACCGGGCCGAGGGTCAGCACCAGGTTGTGGTGGATGAACTCCTCGAAGGAACGCAGGTAGATCTGCGTGTCGTCCTCGTAGGACACGTGCAGGCCGAGCACGTCGACGTAGAACTTGCGCGAGGCGGCCAGGTCGGTGACGACCAGTTCGGCGTAGGCGCAGCGCAGGATGTCCGGCGCTGGAACCGAGGGGGTGGCGATGGGGTTGGAAATCTCTTTGCTCATTGTGTTGCTCCTTTGCGAATGGGCAGGGTAAGTAATTAGGCGCCGAACTTCGGGGTGTGCACATCTCCCAGGGTGATGTGCACGGCCTGCTGGTCGGTGTAGAAGTCGATCGAGCGGTAGCCGCCCTCGTGGCCCAGGCCCGAGGCCTTCACTCCGCCGAAAGGCGAACGCAGGTCGCGCACGTTGTGCGAGTTCAGCCACACCATGCCGGCCTCGATGTCCTGCGCGAAGTTGTGGGCACGCTTCAGGTCGTTGGTCCACAGGTAGGCGGCCAGGCCGTACTTGGTGTTGTTCGCCAGCTCCAGGGCTTCTTCCTCGGTGTCGAATGGGGTGATTCCCACGACCGGGCCGAAGATCTCTTCCTGGAAGATGCGTGCATCCGGTGCGACATCGGCGAAGACGGTCGGGGCGACGTAGGAGCCGTTTTCCTGGCCTTCGGGCAGGTTCTCCGGGCGGCCGCCGCCGGCGACCAGGCGGCCTTCGGACTTGCCGATTTCCACGTAGCTCATGACCTTGTTGTAGTGCTCCGGGTGGACCAGCGCGCCAACCTGGGTGGTTGGATCGTGCGGATCGCCGACCTTGATGTTCTTCGCCCGGGCCGCGTAGGCCTCGACGAACTTCTCGTAGATGCCGCGCTGGACCAGGATGCGCGAACCGGCGGTGCAGCGCTCGCCGTTCAGCGAGAACACGCCGAACAGGGTGGAGTCGATGGCCGCGTCGAAGTCTGCATCGTCGAACACGATGGCCGGGGACTTGCCGCCCAGCTCCATGGACATGCCCTTGAGGTTCTCCGCGCAGTTGCGGAAGATCAGCTGGCCGGTGGAGGATTCGCCGGTGAAGGAGATCAGCGGGACCTTCGGGTGCTTGACCAGTGCGTCGCCGGCTTCCTCGCCGATGCCGTTGACCAGGTTGAAGACACCGGCGGGCAGGCCGGCCTCTTCGAAGATGGTGGCCCACAGCGAAGCGGAGAGCGGGGTGAACTCCGCCGGCTTGAGCACCACGGTGCAGCCGGAGGCGATCGACGGGGCGAGCTTCCAGGATTCGAGCATGAACGGGGTGTTCCAGGGGGTGATCAGCCCGGCGACGCCGATGGGCTTGCGGTTCACGTAGTTCAGCTGCGAGCCCGGGACCTTGAGCGCATTGTCGTGCTGGGCGACGATCAGGTCGGCGAAGAAGCGGAAGTTCTCCGCGGCGCGCTGGGCCTGGCCCTTGGCCTGGGTGATCGGCAGGCCGGTGTCGAAGGTTTCCATCTCGGCCAGGCGGTCCTGCTGGGCAACGACCGCGTCGGCGATCTTGTACAGCACGTTGGCGCGTTCGCGTGGCTTCATCTTCGGCCATGGGCCGTTGTTGAAGGCCTCGGTGGCGGCGGCGACCGCGGCGTCGATGTCGGCCTGCTGGCCGGCGGCGGCGGTGGCGTAGTCCTGGTTGGTGACCGGGTCCAGGACGCCGAAGGTTTCCCCGCCGATGGAATCGACGAACTTGCCGCCGATGTAGTGCTGCAGGTGGGTCGGCAGGTTTTCCGGAACGAAGTGCTTGCTCATGGATGTTTTCCTTTCGCGTGGCTTTCAACTGTGAAAGTCATGAAATTGTGAAATCTTTTTCGGTGGCTGGGCGGAAGCTAGATGACCGAGGGGGCCATTCCGGCCTGGTCCAGATAGGCGTTGAGCGTATTGGTGCGGTGGGTGCGGGCGGCCTCTTCGATTTCCCGGGGGGAGGCGTGGGCGCGGATGAGTTCCAGCAGGTGCTGGTGCTCTTCCACCGAGGCTCTGGCGCGGTGCGGGATGTGGGTGAAGGAGCTGGCGCGCATGGCCGCGAGCCGGCGCCAGCCGCGCTGCACCAGGTCCAGGATGTGCGGGTTCGGGCACTGGCTGTAGAGCTGCTGGTGGAACTCGTTGTTCAATGCGGTGAAGGCCACCGGGTTGAAGTCCTCCAGACACTGGCGCATCGCGTCGTTCAGCTCCTGCGCCCGCTTCAGCCATGCCTCGTCCATTGCCGCCGCCGCAAGTGCGGTGGCGGCCGGTTCGATGACCGCGAGGGTCTGCATGGTGTGCAGGTACAGGGTGGAGTCGACCTGGGCGACGGTGGCGCCCACATTGCGGGTGAAGTGCACCAGACCTTCGGCTTCCAAGCGTCGGATGGCCTCGCGCACCGGGACCACCGAGCAGCCCAGCTCTTCGGCGATGGTTCCCAGAACGAGTCGGTAGCCCGGGGAGTAGGCCCCGTTGACGATCCGTTCGGAGACCAGCGCGTAGGCGACCTCTGACTTGGAATTGCTCATTACAGTTCCCAGCTGGCCAGATCCGGGGATCCGGCGTCCTTCCAGGCGTTGTACTTGGTCTTCCACTCGGCGTTCATCGGGAACAGGCCCTCGATGCCGTGGCCGCGCTGGACCATGGCGAAGATGAACTCGTCGTTGGATTCGGTGATCATCGCTTCCGCGGCGACCTCTTCGACCAGTGCCGGCGGGATCACCACGATGCCATCGGAATCGGCTACGATCACATCGCCTGGCTGGACTGAAACGCCGCCGCAGGCCACGGTCAGGTCCTTGTCCCAGGCCACGTGCTTGCGGCCGAGGACCGCGGGGTGCGCTCCGTTGTAGAAGACCGGGATCTCCAGGTTGCTCACCGCGTCAAGGTCGCGCACGCCGCCATCGGAGATGATCGCCGCGGCTCCCAGCTGCTGGCTGCGCAGGGCGAGGATGTCGCCCAGGGTGGCCGAGCCGGTTTCCCCGCGGGCCTCCATGACCAGGATTTCGCCGTCGCCGAGGGAGTCGATGGACTGCTTCTGCATGTTGTAGCCGGCGCCGTGGGCCTTGAACAGGTCCTCGCGGTTAGGGATGTAGCGCAGGGTGCGGGCGGTGCCGATCACGCGCTTCATGCCCTTGGTGGCGCCGGGGACTTCGATGTTCACGTTGTTCAGCCCGCGCTTGCGCAGGGTGGCGGACAGGGTGGCGGTGGCCACCGCGGCGAGCTGCTCGCGGACCTTGTCGGTGAGTACCGACTTGCCGGTGACAAGCGTTGGCATGCCGGCGGTTTCGCGGTCGCCGTAGGCGTCTTCCTTGTCCTTGTCGGTGACCTTTGGCTGGTTGCCGAAGGCCGCGAAGGTCTGGGTGCCCTCGACCGCGGTGGTCTTCAGCCGGCCGGTGGTGGCGCCGGAGAGCAGGTCGGTGACCTCAACCTCGACGACGTCGCCCGGGAAGAAGACGGTGGAGCCGGCCGGGGTGCCGGTGAGGATGACGTCCCCTGGCTGCAGGGTCATCTGCTGGGAAAGATCCGCGACGATCTGCGCGAAGGAGAAGAGCAATTCCGAGGTGTCGGCATCCTGGGCGATCTGGCCGTTGACCCAGGTCTGCACGCGCAGCTTGGCTGGATCCAGCTCGGCTGCCGCGAGGGCGGTGGGGCCCATCGGGGTGTATCCGTCGCCTGACTTCGAGCGGATGTTCGAGCCCTTGTCCGCGTACTTGATGTCGTGGACGCCGAGGTCGTTCGAGGCGGTAACCGAGCCGACGTAGCTCCAGGCTTCCTCAACCGAGACGCGGCGGGCGGCCTTGCCGATGATCAAGGCGATTTCGCCTTCGAAGGCGAGTAGTTCGGTGCCGGCCGGGCGTTCAACGGTGGAACCGGTGGTCGCCAGCGAGCTGGTGGCCTTCATGAAGTAGCTCGGGAACTTCGGGGTGCGGCCGCGCTGGGCTGCCCGCGAGGAGTAGCTCAGGTGCACCGCAAGAACCTTGCCAGCTTGGGCGAAAGTTTCTTCGCTCACCGGGATCGGATTACTCATCTTTGATCTTCCCACTTTCGTCGTACATCAAATCGTATACGATCAGTGTGCGCTGAATCTCAGGCACTGTCAAGTCACTGCGCGCGATTGCTTCGCCACTGGTTGCCTGAAGTTCCTGATTGGGTGGAATTTTCCCGTGATTCCGCGGAAGTTAACTCCGATTCTTCACCTGGGCGGTCGGTTAATCAACCACTTTTCTGGGTACGAACCGGTGGCAGAAATAGGCGCAAGTCAGCGCGATGGAGCCAGAGATCGTAGATATGATCCACTGAGACTCCCGATTCGAGGCGAGGCCGAGATTTGTTTCCTGGAGCCAGATAATAACGTGGTCGGATGACGTGTTCTGAACGAAAAAAGGGCCACCGCATCCTGATCTAAATCAGGATGCGGTGGCCGTGGTGGTGCATATGGGGCGGCGGCGCTAGACCTTTGCGCTTGCCGCAGCGCGCTCGTCGGCTTCGCGCAGGGCACGCTCCACACGGTCTACGTCGCGTACGGCGCCCTTGTCCGCGGACAGCGCCATCGCGGCGTAGGCGCGCAGGGCAGGGGAGACCACGCGCTCGCGGTTGGCCGGGCGGTAGCCGGTGGTGGCCAGCAGGCGCTCGCGGCGTTCGGCCAGCACGTTATCGGGCACGTTCAGCGTTAGGTCGCGGGTCGGGATGTCGATGGAGATCGAATCGCCGTCCTCAACCAGGGCGATGATGCCTCCGGACGCTGCCTCGGGGGAGACATGCCCGATGGATAGTCCGGAGGTGCCGCCGGAGAAGCGGCCATCGGTGATCAGCGCGCAGGACTTGCCCAGGCCGCGTCCCTTGAGGAATGAGGTCGGGTAGAGCATTTCCTGCATGCCCGGGCCACCCTTGGGGCCCTCGTAGCGGATGACCACTACATCGCCGGCCTTCACCTGCTTGTTCAGGATCTTCTCTACCGCTTCGTCCTGGGACTCGCAGACTACCGCCGGACCGGTGAAGCTCCAGATGGATGGGTCCACGCCAGCGGTCTTGACCACGGCACCATCCACGGCAATGTTGCCGCGCAGCACAGCCAATCCGCCGTCCTGGGAGTAAGCGTGCTCTACCGAGTGGATGCAGCCTTCGGCGGCGTCGGTATCCAGTTCTTCCCAGCGCGCGGACTGCGAACCAGCGGTGGAGGAACGTACCCCGCCAGGAGCGGCGTGCCACAATTCGAGGGCCACGTCGGTGGCTTTGCCGCCGCGGATATCCCAGTCGTCCAGTACCTCGCCCATGGTGGCGGCGTGCACGGTGTTCACCGTGTCATCGAGCAGTCCTCCGCGGCGCAGTTCGCCGAGGATGGCCGGGATGCCACCGGCACGGTGGACATCTTCCATGTAGTAGATCTTCCCTGCGCCGGCGGAGTTCGGGGCGACCTTGGCAAGGCAGGGTACCCGGCCGGAAATTTCATTGATTTCTTCCAAGCCGAACTCGACGCCAGCCTCGTGGGCGGCGGCCAGCAGGTGAAGAATCGTGTTGGTGGAACCGCCCATGGCAATATCCAGGGTCATCGCGTTGCCGAAGGCCTCGATGGTGGCGATATTGCGTGGCAGTACCGTCTCGTCGCTGTCCGCGTAGAAGCGGTTGGCGATATCCACGATGGTCTTGCCGGCGTTTTGATACAGTGCGGTGCGTGCAGTGTGAGTAGCCAAAGTAGAACCGTTGCCCGGCAGGGCCAAGCCCATGGCTTCGGTGAGGCAGTTCATCGAGTTTGCGGTGAACATGCCCGAGCAGGAGCCGCAGGTGGGGCAGGCCGATTCTTCGATGCGCAGCAGATCCGCGTCGGAGACGTTTTCGTTCACTGCCTCGGAGATGGCATCCACCAGGTCCAAGGTGCGCACGGTGCCGTCGACCAGGGTGGCGCGTCCTGATTCCATCGGGCCGCCGGAGACGAAGACGGTAGGAACATTCAAGCGCAGGGCTGCCATGAGCATGCCTGGGGTGATCTTGTCGCAGTTGGAGATGCAGATCAGCGCGTCGGCGCAGTGTGCGTTGACCATGTATTCGACCGAGTCGGCAATCAGATCGCGCGAAGGTAGCGAGTAGAGCATGCCGCCGTGACCCATGGCGATGCCGTCGTCCACGGCAATGGTGTTGAATTCGCGGGGGATTCCTCCGGCCTCGATGATGGCATCGGAGACGATGCGTCCCACCGGCTGCAGGTGGGTGTGGCCGGGAACGAATTCGGTGAAGCTGTTGGCCACGGCGATGATCGGCTTGCGGCCGAGATCAGCGCCGTTGACGCCGGCTGCGCGCAGCAGTGCGCGGGCGCCTGCCATGTTGCGGCCGTGGGTAATGGTGTGCGAGCGATAAGTGGTCATCCTCAAATCCCATCATAGATTTGTTCGCTAACCCAGACGGCCTTGATACTAGTAGTACTACTACCACCTTGAGGAGAAGTGCCCATGGATGCCGAGCAGAGACGCCGCGATGAGCTGGCGGCCTTCCTCAAGGATCGCCGGGCGCGCGCAGACCGCGACGCGCATGGGCTACCGGCGGTGGGGCGCAGCCGGCTGCGCGGCCTGCGCCGCGAGGAAGTCGCGACCCTGGCCGGCGTTTCGGTGACCTGGTATACGTGGCTGGAGCAGGCGCGGGATATCAACCCCTCACGCCAGGTGCTGGTCTCACTGGCCCGGCTGTTTCGGCTGACGCCGGTGGAGAGCACCTACCTGTTGTCCCTGGGTGGGCATCGGGAGATTGTCCGGGAGGCCTCGGGCGGGATGACGCCGGCGCTGCAGCGCTTGCTCGATGCAATGGGTTTCCCGGCGTTCCTGCTCGGCTCCGACTGGTCCATTATTGGATGGAACGAAGCCTATGCGCAGCTGTATCCGCGGATCGTTTCGTTGGATGAGGGGGACCGGAACCTGCTCTGGCTGGTGTTCACCGACGCCGCGTTGCGCGAAATGCTGCCGGATTGGGAAGAGCAAAGCCGCAGCTTTGTCGGAAGCTTCCGCGCGGAAACCCGAGGGTGGCTGAACCCGGCGGGGGACAGCGGCATCGTTGCCCGGGTATCGGCGGCCTCGCCGGAATTCGCGGCGATTTGGAAGCAACGCGACGTGGCGGGATTCCGCACTGGAGAACGGCTATTCCGGCACCCGGCAAAGGGTGTGACCCGCTACGAACAGCACAATCTGGTCCCCGCGGAGGCCTCGGATCTCACCTTGCTCTGCTATACGCCGGTCTAGCGCTGCACGCTGCCTCTCCTGTGCCGCCCGCTAAAATGACTAGGCACGAAATCATGCATTCATGGAGCTCGCCAGGCAAAGCTGGATTTTGCAGGACCGGCGCGTCAGAAATCACAACTGAAGCAGCTGGACGGAAATCCTCACAAGATTCTGCTGGCTATCGCAGTGTTGGCGGGATTGCACCGCACCGGATGGAAACGGAGGATCCTTCGGCATGTCCGATCCTGTTCGCACCTTATCTTTCAGCGAACAACATTCAGCCCTTCAGGAACTCCAGCGCCTTCTCCTTGTACTCGTGGCTGGTCACCGCGTTTGAGTGGTTGCGTCCGGCGAGCCACAGCACCTCATTGGTGGTACCCGCATCCTTCAGCAGTCGGCGCAGATGCGGCATGGTCGTGGCCAGCTCATCTCGATCCCCGGCGACGAGCAACGTCGGAACCGTGGGCACCTTGGCGGCTGGCTCGTACGGCTCGGATTTGATCGCTTCGATCAGCTCGAATAGCGCGGTGAGATCGTTGCTGGGCTCGGCCGCGGCGATCTTCATGATGGTCGCGGTGTAATCATCGTTGATTTCCTCGCCGGTAGCCTGATTGGCGCGAGCCTGATCCAGGGCGAACGCGGCCAGCGGATCACCGGCGCCGGGGCCTCCGATCACCAAATGCTCCACCAGATCCGGATTGTAGGCGGCGAATTCCCAAGCCAGGCGTGAGCCCAGGGAATAGCCGATCACGTCGACCGGACCCTCATCGCGATCCATGACGATCGCTGCCAACGCCTGGCGAATCTGGCTCGGTGCCCAGCTGCCGCTATTGCGGCGGGGGTCCTCGCCGTGGCCCGGCAGGTCGATGAGCAGTACGTTACGTCCGGCATCGGTGAAATATTTCAGCCAGCGAGAACGCGCCCAATTCAATTCGCCGGATGAGGCGAAACCGTGGATGAACAGCACAGATGGGCCGTTCACCTCAGTCTTTGCGGGAATCACTCGAAGATTAAGATCCAGGGTCATGCCTTCGATCATAGGCCATTTTGATCCGCGACTGTGATCTGGAACTAGCGCGGCAATGCTGTTAATGTCAGAATGACTCTAACCAATTCTGCAGCACTGGAAATGAGGCAAGGCATAGATGTCATCGGCACCCGGATGGGCCAACGTCGACGAGCGGCGCAATCTCCCGCCTGCCCTCGCCGTCTCCACCGTGATCCTCGGGATCCGGGAGGGCCAGGATGGCGGACCGGACAAGCTCTGCCTGCCGCTGGTGCGCCGGATCCGCCAGCCGCACGCCGGAAGGTGGGCGTTGCCCGGCGGTCCGGTGGAACCCCGCGAATCCCTGGGCCAAGCCGCCGGACGGAGCCTGGCCGACACCACCGGACTGCGGCCCAGCTACCTCGAGCAGCTCTACACCTTCGGGGATATCGACCGCTCGCCCACCGGGCGGCTGGTGACCATCGCGTACTTCGCGCTGCTCAACGCCGACCAGGTGGGGGCCACGGTGCGCGACGAGAACGTGGCCTGGTTCGATATCGATGACCCGCAGATCGCCCAGCTGGCCTTCGACCACCGCAAGATCGTGGACTATGCGCTGTGGCGGCTGCGGAACAAGACCGAGTACGGGCAGATCGCCCACCGGCTGCTCGGCGAGCGGTTCACCCTGGCGGCCCTGCGCGGAGTGTACGAAGCGATTCTGGGACGGCGCCTGGACCCGGCGAACTTCCGGCGCACGCTGAAGAGCACCGCGACCATCGAGGCCACCGACGAATACCTCGCCGGCGGGCAGCACCGCCCGCCGCGGCTCTACCGCTATGTGGGCCACGGGCCGGATCCGCTGGAAGTCGACCCGCAGCAAAGCTAAGCCCCCCGACTCACCGATTTTTTGGCAAGGAATGGACGACACACCATGAGCACGCAACTCACCGAAAACAACTCCGGATCCGTGGCGCAGAACATCACCCGGCTGACCCTGCTGGCCCCGGGCTCCACCTGCTCCACCGAACTGGCCTCCAATCCCTGGGATACCCCGGCCGGATACGGTCCGGGCGCCTCGCAGGAGGACCAGATCCCGTCCGGCTACCCGGTGCAGGGCAGCCTGCCGGAGGAATACCTCAAGGCCAGTGATGCCGAACTCGATACCCGCATCCGCGCCGCCAAGGAAACCCTGGGGGAGCGTGCGGTGGTCCTCGGGCACTTCTACCAGCGCGACGAAGTGGTGCAGTACGCGGACTTCGTGGGCGACTCCTTCCAGCTGGCCAATGCGGCGCTGACCCGGGACAAGGCCGAGGCGATCGTCTTCTGCGGCGTGCATTTCATGGCCGAGACCGCCGACATTCTCTCGCGCCCCGAGCAGGCGGTGATCCTGCCGAACCTGGCCGCGGGCTGCTCCATGGCCGATATGGCCGATGGCCCCAGCGTCCAGCAGTGCTGGGATGAGCTCACCGAGCTGTACCAGGACGAAGAAGATGACGGCCGGATGCCGGTGATTCCGGTGACCTACATGAACTGCTCGGCCGAGCTGAAGGCCTTTGTGGGACGCAACGGCGGGCTGGTGTGCACCAGCTCCAACGCGGCGACGGTGCTGGAATGGGCCTTCGAGCGCGGGCGCCGGGTGCTGTTCTTCCCGGACCAGCACCTGGGCCGCAATACCGCCAAGGCCATGGGGGTTCCGCTGGAAAACATGCCGATGTGGACCCCGCGCAAGGCGCTGGGCGGAAACAGCGAGGAAATCATGCGCGAGGCGCAGGTGATCCTCTGGCACGGGTTCTGCTCGGTGCACAAGCGCTTCAACACCAACCAGATCGCCAAGGCCCGCGAGGACTACCCGGGTGTGCGCGTGATCGTGCACCCCGAATGCCCGATGGAGGTGGTGGATGCCGCCGATGAGGCAGGGTCCACCGATTACATCCGCCGGGCTATCGCCGAGGCCACCGAGCCGACGGTGTTCGCCATCGGCACCGAGATCAACATGGTCAACCGGCTGGCGGCCGAATACCCGCAGCACACCATCTTCTGCCTGGACCCGGTGATCTGCCCCTGCTCCACGATGTACCGCATCCACCCGGGCTATCTGGCTTGGGTGCTGGAGGAACTCGTGGAAGGACGCGTGGTCAATCAGATCCGCGTGCCTCAAAACCAGCAGGCAGACGCCAGGATCGCCCTGGACCGCATGCTCGCGGCCAAGCCATGAATGAAAGCACCGGGAAGCGGATCGTCATTATCGGTTCCGGGGTCGCCGGGCTGAGCGCCGCACTGGAAGCCGTGCGCCTCGGCTTGACGGTGACGGTGCTGACCAAGGACGCGCTCGGGGACGGGAACAGCAAGCTCGCCCAGGGCGGGCTCTCGGCGGTGACGGCACAAGGTCTGGCCGCCGGAGACAGCGTGCAGACCCACGTGGCGGACACCTTGAAGGCCGGGGCCGGGCACTGCGGGCACCATGCCGTGCAGGAAATGTGCGGCGCGGCCGGGAGCCTGGTCGCCAGCCTGGAAGAGCACGCGGTGGCCTTCGACAAGAACACGGATGGAAGCTACCAGCTGGGGCTGGAGGCGGCGCACAGTGCGCACCGGATTCTGCACGTGGATGGGGACGCCACCGGTGCGGGGTTGATCCAGGCGCTGCGACGGGCCGTGCGCTCCGCCCAGGCGGCCGGGCAACTGGAGATCATCGAGCATGCGCTGGCCGCCGAGCTCGAATTTTGTGCCCAGCGGCTAAGCGCGGTCCGCTACCTGCACGGCGAAGAAGAGCTAATGCTGGAAGCCGACGCGGTGCTGCTGGCCACCGGGGGATTGGGCACGCTCTACCAGGCGAGCACCAACCCGAAGGGCGCCACCGCGGACGGGATCGCTCTGGCCGCCCAGGCCGGCGCGGTGATTAGCGATGCCGAATTCATCCAATTCCACCCGACCCTGGTGGACCCCGAAGCCTACCCGGGAGCCGGAATGATCAGCGAGGCGGTGCGCGGCGAAGGCGCAATCCTGGTCACCGAAACCGGTGACCGCTTCATGCCGGGGATGCACCAGCGGGCCGAGCTCGCCCCGCGCGATGTGGTCGCCCGGGCGATCCACGCGCAAAACCTCGCCGGGCACCGGGTATTTCTCGACGCGCGGGGCGTGGAAGCAGAGCGCGGAGCCGGGTTCCTGGCGCGGCGTTTCCCCTCGATCTCCGCGCGGCTGAAGGCCGCCGGGCTGGATTTGGCCGCAGAGCCGATTCCCGTGGTGGCCGCCCAGCACTATGCCATGGGCGGGATCCACACCGATACCCACGGACGCAGCAGCGTGCCCGGGATCTATGCGGCCGGGGAATGCGCGAACACCACGGTGCACGGGGCGAACCGGCTGGCGAGCAACTCGCTGCTCGAAGCAATGGTCTTCGCCCGCAAGGCGGTGGCGGCCATGGCCCAGGACGAGCCCGGAAGCGCCTGCGAGCTGGATAACGTGGAGCTCGGCGCATTGCCGCCGGTGCGCACCGACGCGCCCCTGGAACTGCCGCAGCTGCAGGCGCTGGCCAGCGAGCACCTCGGCGTCCACCGCACCGTGCAGGGTCT
The DNA here is from genome assembly GCF_002979835.1 of Arthrobacter sp. MYb221. Classification (NCBI taxonomy): domain Bacteria; kingdom Bacillati; phylum Actinomycetota; class Actinomycetes; order Micrococcales; family Micrococcaceae; genus Arthrobacter; species Arthrobacter sp. MYb221. The sequence continues at coordinate 29,511 of NZ_PCPW01000011.1, forward strand.
GCAAGCCTTGCTCCGGGTGCTGGGCTCCAGCGCCCCGGTGGCCCAGGGGCGGCGCGAACTGATCGAACTGGGCAACCTCTGGATCACCGCGCGGATAGTCGCCCAGGCGGCCGCCGCGCGCGGCACCAGCCTCGGCGCGCACCATCGGCTCGACGACGCGAGCCCGGGCGAGCACACCACCACACGATACGGCTGGGTTCTGGATGCTGCGCAGCACACCGGCAGCCGGCCACAAAGCAAGGAAGTCAACGCGTGAACCAGCCAATCCACCCGGTGCCCACCGCGGCCATCGACCGCATCCTCGAATTCGCCTTTGCCGAGGACAATCCGCGCGGGGATCTGACCGCGGATACCATCGTGCCCGCCGGGGCCAAGGCCACCGCCGCGGTGCGGGCCCGCGAGGCCGGGGTCATGGCCGGCGGCGCCGTTTTCGCCCGGGCGATGAAAATGGTCAACCCGGAGATCCACGTGGTCCAACTGGTCAAGGAAGGGCACGTGTTCGAGGCCGGGGATAGGCTGCTGACGGTGGCCGGTCCGGCCGCCTCGGTATTGACCGCCGAACGGGTGGCGCTGAACCTGCTGCAGCGGATGAGCGCGATCGCCACCGCCACGCGTCAGCTGGTGGACCTGGTGGCGCACACCAACGCAAGGATCGCCGATACCCGAAAAACCACCCCGGGGCTGCGCGTGCTCGAACGCTATGCGGTGCGCTGCGGCGGCGGAGTGAACCACCGCGACAACCTCTCCGAGGCGTTCATGGCCAAGGACAACCACCTGGCCTTGCTGGATGACGGCGAGGAACTGACCACGGCGTTGAAATCGGTGCGCGCCCGGCTGGGGCACACCACCGCCATGGAGGTGGAGGTGGACTCCATCGACCAGCTTCCGGCGGTGCTGGCGGCGAAGGTGGATGTGATCATGCTGGATAACTTTGCGCTGGCGGATCTGCCGGCGGCCATCAAGCTGATCGACGGGCAGGCGATCATCGAGGCCAGCGGCAATGTGCGCGCCGAGACGGTGGCGGGCATCGCCGAGACCGGGGTGGATATCATCTCCTCCGGGGCGATCACCCACTCGGTGCAGGCCATCGACCTGGGGCTGGATATGGTGGTTGCATGATCTACATGGATGCCGCCTCCACCGCCCCTCCGCGCCAGGAGGTGCTGGACCTGGTCACCCCGCTGCTGACCAGCAACTTCGGCAATCCCGCCTCGCTGCACGAGCTGGGGCACCAGGCCAAGCGCGCCAACGACTGGGCTCGCACGCAGGTCGCGGCCGCATTGGGCGTCACCGAGCCGGAAATCTACTTCACCTCCGGAGGCACCGAGGCGGATAACACCGCGATCATCGGCGCCGCGCTCGCTGCGGCGCGCGGCAAGGTCGTGGTGACCAGCTCCATCGAGCACCCCGCGGTGCTCGAGGCCTGCGCCTATCTGGTGACCTTCCACGGATTTGAGCACCGGATGATTCCGGTGGATGCGTATGGAATGGTGCGCCTCGATGAGGCGGCCGCGCTGATCGACGAGCAGGTTGCAGTGGTCTCGGTGATGGCGGTGAACAACGAGGTGGGCACGATCCAGCCGATCGCCGAAATCGCCCAGCTGGCGCGGGCGGCCGGGGCGCTCATGCACACCGACGCGGTGCAGGCCGCCGGCTGGCTGGATTTGGCGCAGCTGGCCGCGCAGGTGGATGCCTTGAGCCTGTCCGGGCATAAGATCGGAGCGCTCAAGGGCAGCGGAGTGCTGTACTTCTCCAAAGATCACGCGCTGGTGCCGCTGCTGCACGGCGGCGGGCAGCAGGGCGGGGTGCGTTCGGGCACCGAAAATCCGGCCGCCGCGGTGGGCCTCGCCCGCGCCCTGTCGCTCTGCGCCGAACAGCGCCTGGCCGGAGTGGGGGATAGCTACGGCGACTATTTGATCGAACGCATCAGCAAGGGCCTCAACTCCGAAGAAGAAGGCCTGGTCCAGCTGACCGGGCATCGAGCGCAGCGTGTGGGCGGGATCGTCTCCTTCGTCTTCCCGCGCACCGCGGGGGAGACCGTGCTGATCGAATTGGAACGCCGCGGGGTGCTCTGCTCCTCGGGTTCGGCCTGCTCGGCCGGAAGCACCGACCCCTCGGCGGTATTAACCGCGATGGGCTACGAAGCGGAACTGGCGCACACCGCCGTCCGGCTGTCCTTCAGCCGGGGGATCAAGGAAAACGAAATCAGCCAGGTAGCCAGCGCCGTGGTGGCCACGGTCAAGGCGCTGGTTGGCTAAGTCCCCGAAGCAGGACCGGGACGATATAACAGTTCGCTTGTTGACCGCGAACGCAGGGCAACGGTAGCGGATGCACGGTGCCCGAACTGTGCGGGATTCGTTGGGCGCGACTAGCGCTCGGCGATGAAGCGCTTGGTCACCGCCAGATCCCTATCACCCAGCCCGGCGTCGATGATCTCGTCCACCGCCTGCCGCAGGGCAGGCAGCAACACTGCGTGCGTACTGGTAGCCTCGGCGAGCTCCCGCGCGCAGTCGAGGTCCTTGCGCAGATACTTGATGACCCCGGATGGCGAATCATCCCCGCTTACCAAGCGATCCCTGCGGCTGTCCAGCAACCGCGAAGAAGCGTAGCCGCCACCTAGCAATTCCCACATGGCCGCGAGATCCAGTCCCGAGCGTTCAGCCAAGACGGAGGCCTCTCCCAAAGCGAAGATCGTGGCGCTCACCACCAGCTGATTGCATGCCTTGGCCACCTGGCCCGCACCGAGCTCACCCAGCCGTACGGCAGTGCCGCAAGGTGCCAGCATTTGGGCGGCCCGGTGGCAGTGCTCCTCGACGCCGCCGAGCATGATCGACAACGTCCCCGCCTTCGCCCCGTCCTCTCCACCCGAGACCGGCGCGTCAACCAGGACAATGCGCTCGCCGTGCGTTCGGTGCAGTCGTCCGGCCAAGTTGCGCACTCCCGGAGCCGAGCAGGTGGAGCCAATGGCCAGCAACAAGGCCGGCGCCGCAGCGGTACGGCGCTCCAGGCCCGCCAACAGTCCGTCAACCGCGTCCAGGCATTCGATGATCTGTGGCAGATCGGGGAGCATCAGCAGGATTTCATCGCAGGAAGCTGCCAGATCCGCAGGGGTTTCGCACCAATGGATACTCCCCGAAACCTGGGAACCTTCCGAATCGAGGTCGGATAGAACTTGCCTCGCCGGACGGCTTGAGGTGACATATGCGTCCCCATGCCCGGCCGCAAGCAGGCGGGCCATGGGCCAGCCCATGGCCCCCAGCCCGATAACTCCCACGCGGTTTGGCCGTTCTTCGGTCACAGCATTCATGGGCTAATCCTCTGTCTTTGGGCGCCGCAGCTAACTCTCGACACGTGGTCAATATGTAGAACTCTGTTCAATATACTGTCTAAGCGGTTATGCTGTCATCTAAACGGAAGGATGAAGGAACCATGAATCCAATGAAACAGAAGCTGCGGGTGGGCATCGCCATAGATTTGCCGGACGCAGACCTCGAATTGATCAGCGAATTTGAGCCCCGGCTCGACCTGGTCCACGAACCTGGGCTCTATCGTCCGCATCGCTGGAACGGCGACTGGGAAGGCGACCCGGATTTCACCCGGACACCAGCGCAGAACGAGCGCTACACCCGCATGCTGAACTCGGTGGACGCGCTGTTCGGAATCCCCGATGTCAACCCGGCCCTGCTGGGCGAGACGGTGCGCGCCAATGGGGATCTGCGCTGGGTGCACACCACGGCCGCCGGGGGAGGCGCGCAGGTCAAGGCCGCCGGGCTGACTGCCGCGGAGCTGGAGCGCGTAGCCTTCACCACGAGCGCCGGGGTGCATGGTTCCACTTTGGCCGAGTTCGCGCTCTTCGGGGTGCTGGCCGGGGCCAAGAACCTGCGCAAGCTTCAGGCAGACCAGGCGCAAAAGCTGTGGCCGGCCGAACGCTGGCGCATGCGCCACCTGGACGAGATGACTGTTCTAGTGGTGGGCCTCGGCGGCATCGGTGCCACGGTGGCCGAGCGCTTCAAGGCCTGCGGCTCCACCGTCTGGGGAACCTCGCGCAGCGGGAAGGCGGTGCCCGGGGTGGACCGGCTGATCGACCCGTCCCAGCTGGCGCAGGCCGCGGGCAAGGTGGATGCCATTGTGGCCACCCTGCCGGGGACCGCAAGCACCGAGGGACTACTTGGCTCCGAGGTCTTTGCCGCGGTGCGGCAGGGAACAATTCTGGTGAACGTGGGACGGGGCACCGTGGTGGACGAAGCGGCCCTGATCCCCGCTTTGAACGACGGGCGGATCGGCTTCGCCGCGTTGGACGTGGTGGCCCACGAACCGCTGGTGGCCACCAGCGCACTCTGGGATCATCCCAGCGTGCTCATTAGCCCGCATACGGCTGCGCTCAGCGATCAGGAGACTAGTCGGATCGCCCGCCTGTTCGCACAAAACGCGACGTGCCTGCTGGACGGAAAGCTGTTGCGCAACCGGGTGGATACCGTAGAGTTCTACTGATGACAAGCGTAAATGAGGCGGAAAGCGAAGCAGCTGAACGTGCCACGCGTGACCCCGCGCCCGCGGTCAGCCGTGCACTGGGCATTCTGGGACTTCTGGCCGAGTCTGATGGGCGGGCGTTGTCGCTGAGCGAATTGGCCCGCACTCTGGGCATCGCCAAATCGTCCTGCGCCAATCTCTGCCAGGCCCTGGAAGATGGCGATATGATCCGGCGCACCAGCGAAGGATTCGGGCTGGGCCGCCGCACCGCCGAACTCGGCGGCGCCTATTCGCTGCAATTCAACCAGGTGCGTGAATTCTTCGGCCTGATCTCCTCCTCGCCAACCTTGCGCGGCGAGGTAGTGCAGATCGCCATGCTGGACGGCGCCGATGCGCTGTACCTCGCCCGCCATGAGGGTCGCGCCCCCTACCGGTTCGGCACGCCGCTCGGATCGCGCCTTCCCGCCGTATTCAGCGCCGCCGGCAACGCCCTGCTGCTTTCGCTAGATGCCCTGGAGCTGGAGCAGCTGCTCGCACCGGTACTGCCGCTGCGCAGCGGGGTAGACGGATTGGAATTGAACCTCGACGAGCTGCAGGGTCGACTGGAGGTGGCTCGCCAGCGCGGCTACGCCGTGGACGAGGGGCATTCCACCGTTGGCGTGCTCGGAGTTGCCGTGCCGCTGCCGGCTTGGTCGCCCGGAGATCCGCCGCTGGCCCTAGGGGCTGCGATACCATCCGACCAAGCTGATCAGGTGCGCATCGCCGCCATTGGAACCGCGCTTCGCGAGGTCGCCGCGCGGCTGGAGAACCCTTGGCGAGCACGCACCGCACGCGACTGAGCAACTACGCGGGAATGTCCGCATTGCCGTCAAAGAGCAACCTCGTTGCCCCTTTTAGGGGCGGCGGGGTTGCTCTTTTTTGACCGTTCGGGGGTTCGGATCGCAAAAACGTCGTTCAGTGGGTTGTACGACGTTCGCTATGCTGATATCTTCGATGCACAGGAAGAAGTGATGCGACTCACTCGTCGAAGGAGACCTCCATGAACACCACACCAGCCACACCCACCGGGTCGGACGGACCCGCCGCGGATCCGAACTACGCCAAGAACCTGCAGCGGGCCACGCTCGCAGCCAGCATCGGCAGCGCCCTGGAGTATTTCGACTTCGCGCTCTACGGACTGGCCACCGCACTGATCTTCAACGTGCTGTTCTTCCCGCAGGCAGATCCCGCCATGGCCACGGTGGCGGCCTTCGCGACCTTCGGCGTCGGATTTGTCGCCCGCCCCTTCGGCGGCCTGTTCTTCGGAATGCTCGGCGATCGTCTGGGGCGCAAGCTCGTGCTGATCATTACGATCATGCTCATGGGCGGGGCCTCCACGCTGATCGGCGTGCTGCCCACCTACGAAACCGCCGGGATGTGGGCGCCGGCCCTGCTGGTGCTGCTGCGCCTGCTCCAGGGCTTCGGAGCTGGCGCCGAACAGGCCGGAGCTACCGTATTGATGGCCGAATATGCTCCGCCGGCGCGCCGAGGTTTCTTCTCCGCGCTGCCATTCATCGGAATCCAGGCCGGTACCCTGCTGGCCGCGGTGGTCTTCTCGCTGCTGACCATGCTGCCCGAGGAAGCCCTGATGACTTGGGGTTGGCGTGTGCCTTTCCTCGCGTCCTTTGCCTTGATCATCCTGGCGGTACTCATCCGCGCCAAGCTCGAGGAGACGCCGACCTTCGTGGAGATGGAGAAGCGGGACCAGGTTTCCGAGCACCCGCTGCGGGAACTATTCCGCAACGGGCTGCCCGGCGTGCTGGTGGGCATCGGCCTGCGCATGGGGGAGAACGGCGGATCCTACATGTTCCAGGGGCTAGCGCTGAGCTTCTTCGTCACCGTTGTCGGACCGGAAGCCGACAAGGGCTTGCTGACCTGGGGCGTGACCATCGGTTCGCTAATCGGAGTGTTCACCGTTCCCTTCGCCGGGGCCCTTTCGGACCGCTATGGGCGGCGGATCATCTACCGTTTCGGTGCCGTCTTCATGCTGGCCTATTCCATCCCGGCCTGGTGGGCCCTGACGCTGGGCAACCATGCACTGGCCATCGCCGTGATCGCAGTGGGTATCGGGGTGGCCGTGTGCACCATGCTCGGCCCGCAGTGCGCCATGCTGCCCGAACTCTTCGGCAGCCGCCACCGCTACCTGGGTGTGGCTATGGCCCGCGAGCTTTCCGCGGTGCTGGCCGGCGGCCTGGCCGGTGTGCTCGGCGCGTACCTGATCGCCATCACCGACGCGAACTGGCTGGTGCTTGGCCTCTACATGGCTGCACTGGCCGCAATCACCGTTGCCTCCACCTTCCTGGTACCCGAAACCCTGCGCCGGGACCTGACCCGCACCGATGACGCGGTCAAGATTTCCTCGGTGGAAGCCGGAGACGACGTCTGGCTGGCCGGGAGCCAAGGTGCGGGAGCCTCTGTGGTCACCGCGCACACCTCCTTCACCGCAGAACGCACGGTCTCCGCCGGAGAGAAGCATTGAGCCCGGCGGCGGAGCACGGCTTCGACCTGGGCGGAAAGCTCGCCCTGGTGACCGGAAGCTCGCGCGGCATAGGCCGTGCGCTGGCCGCGGGGCTTTCCGCGGCCGGAGCCACCGTGATCGTGCACGGGCGGAACGAGGGTGCGGTACGGGCCACCGCCACGCAGATCGCCGCCGGAACCGGGCGGCCGGTGCACACCACGGTCTTCGACGTCACCGACGAGGCTGCGGTGGAAACCGCGCTGGCTGCGCTGGCGGCCGAGCATGGAGTGCTGGACATCCTGGTCAACAACGTCGGCATGCAGCTGCGCGCACCAATCACCGAATTCTCGCTCAAGGATTGGCACACCCTGATCGAGACGAACCTGACCAGTGCCTTCCTCATGTCCCGCGCGGTGGCATCCTCGATGGCCAAGCGCGGGAGCGGACGCATCATCAACATCGGTTCGGTCCAATCCCAGCTGGCCCGTCCCGGAATCACGCCCTATGCGGCAACTAAGGGCGGGATTGTGATGCTCACCCGCGGGTTGTGCGCCGAACTGGCCCCGCACGGCATCACCGCCAACGCCCTGGCTCCGGGCTATTTCAGCACCGAGCTGACCGCCGGCCTGGTGGCGGACGCGGAATTCTCCGCCTGGGTGGCCCAGCGCACCCCGGCCGGACGCTGGGGGCAGGTCCAGGAGCTGGTCGGGCCGCTGGTCTTCCTGGCTTCGGACGCGGCCACCTTTGTCAACGGCCAGGTGCTCTACGTCGACGGCGGGATGACTTCCGTTGTCTAGTCCCGAAAACCTGGCGGTGGTAGCGCACGCTGCAGATGATGTGCGCCTGGAAATCCTTCCAGAGCCGGTTCCGGCAGCAGATGAAGCGGTAGTGGAGATCGCCTACGGCGGGATCTGCGGCTCGGATCTGCATTACTGGAAGCACGGTGCGGCAGGCGCCTCGATCCTGCGCGAGCCGATGGTGCTGGGCCACGAGGTGGTGGGTACGGTGCATGCCGCCGCTGCCGATGGCTCCTCGCCTCCGGCAGGCACGAACGTGGCAGTGCACCCGGGCAGCACCCATGCCGACGGAGAGACCCGCTGGCCACAGGACAAGCCGCATCTGGCACCCGGTGCCACCTACCTGGGCTCGGCGGCCCGCCTGCCGCATACCCAGGGTGCCTTCGCCCGGCGGGTGGCTCTGCCCTCGCGGATGCTGCGGGTACTGCCAGCAGGTCTGGAACTGCGCACTGCGGCTCTGGCCGAGCCTGCCTCGGTGGCCTGGCATGCGGTGCAGCGCGCGGGCTCGGTGAATGGCCGGAGCATAGCGGTCATTGGCGGCGGGCCAATCGGCCTGCTCTGCGTCGCCGCGGCCAAGGCCCTGGGCGCGTCGCGGATTGTGCTCAGCGATTTGGCGCAGGCCCCGCGGGATCGCGCGGAGCAGCTTGGCGCCGACGAAACCATTGACGCGACGGACGCGCAGCAGATCGCGGCGCTTGGCGCCGACGTGGTCATCGAGGCCTCCGGTTCGGTGCCTGGGTTGGCCTCGGCCATCAGCGCGGCACTGCGCGGCGGCACGGTCATCATGGTGGGCCTGCAACGCCAGGGCGAGGTCGCGGTGCCCATGGCGCATGCCATCGCACGCGAGCTGGATCTGCGCGGAGCCTTCCGCTTCAATGACGAGATGGACCGAGTGCTGGCGGCGCTGGCAGATGGCTCGCTAGACGTGGATGGGATCGTGACTCACACCTTCGCGGCCCGGGACCTCCATGGTGCGCTGAAGACGGCGCTGAACAGTGAGGAATCGGGAAAGGTGCTGCTGGACTTCCGCGGCTGAACGGCGAATGTTGCTGGCTCCCAAGTGGTGGTGTCCCCACGGCAAACGCCGCGGGGACACCACCACTTTTGTTTACTGCCGCCGGTGGGCCCGGGTCCCAGAGGAACAAACGGAGTTGGCCGAAAATCTCATGGTGACGATGCACTGCCTGCACTGGGCTTTCGTGACCCGCTGAATGGCCCCCCTGATGCTTGCCTTCGTACCGAAATGCGGGGCATGGGACTGGAAGCGGAAGCTCCGCTATGATTCCATGACTTCATGAGGATCGTGCTGGTCGAAGGGGAAAGCGACGCGGTGGCGGTGCGGACGCTGGCTGCAAGGCTGCAGATGCCCGTCCCGCGGGTGCTGCCGGTGGGCGGATCCAAGGGCGCCCGCCGTGCCGCCCAGCAACTGGCAGGCGCGCAGTTGTTCGGCTTGGTGGACGCCGCCGAGCGGCGCGACTTCGAACGCGTACTGGCAACGGTGTTCGTCTGCGACCCCGATCTGGAAGACGAATTCATCCGGGCGCTCGGACCGCTGGGCGTCGAATCGGTGATCGCCGGGCAGGGAGAGCTGGGGTCCTTCCGCCGCTTGCAGGCCCAGCCCTACCAGCGGAACCAGCCCGTGGAACGGCAGCTGGCCAGATTCTTCGGCGGGCGCAGCGGCAACAAGGTGCGCTACGCGCGGCTGCTGGCGCAGGCGGTGCCGCTGGAGGACATCCCGGCTGCGCTCGCGGCCTTGCTTGAGTGTCTTGGCTGCTCGCATGCTCCGGAGGAAGCCTGAGCACTCGAGTACGCCACAGATCCACCTTGGAGACTGTGGATACTACCTGAGGTAAGTTCCCGAGACCCAGCCCGTCTTCGACTTGTACTTCACCGGGTACCAGCCGGACTTCTTCGACCCGGTGACTTCGACCTTTTTGCCCTTCGGGATGGTCAGGATGATCTTTTTCTTGGTGCTGTTGCCGGTACGCATATTCAAGTTCGCCGTCGTCTGCTTGGTGCTGGCCTTCTTCTTTGGCGTGCTTTCGCTCTTCGGCTTGGACTTCTTCGGCGCGGAGGTATTGGCCAAGTACGTCCCGGAGACCCAGCCGGTCTTCGACTTGTAGGTCACCTGCAGCCAGCCGGATTTGCTCTTGCCCGTGGCCTTGACGCGCTTGCCCTTCGGGATCGTGAGGATGACGCGGTTGCCCGTGCCGGCCCCGGTGCGCATGTTCAGGTTTGCGGTGGTCTTCTTCGTCGAACCGGTATTCTTCTTCGGCGCCGGATTCTTCTTGGTTTCGGTCTTGGGCTTCGAGGTCTGCGGCATCGACACGTTGCTCAGGTAGGTCCCGGAGACCCAGCCGCTCTTGGACTTGTAGCTGACCTGGTACCAGCCGGATTTCTTGGAGCCGGTGAGCTTGATGGTCTTGCCTCGCGGGATCGTGAGGACAACTCGATTGCCGGTCCCCACTCCGGTGCGCATATTCAGGTTCGCGGTAGTTCGCGCGGTGCCCTTGCCGGACTTGGGAGGGCTCTTCTTCGTGGCGGCCACACCGTGGAAGTGCTCGAAGGTTTTGGCGCCCGAATTTGTGTAGGACTTGGCCAGCGAGGTGCCGACATAGCGGAAGTGCCACGGCTCGTACGCGTATCCGGTGACCGACTCCTGGCCTTTAGGGTAGCGCAGGATGAAGCCAAACTTGTGGGCGTTCTTCTTCGTCCATTTGCCGACGGGAGTGTTTTCGAAGCAGGACTGCAAGGCGCAGGCGCCATTGCTGTTTCCTACGTCTGCGGCTAGTCCGGTCTGGTGCTCGCTGGTGCCGGGCCTAGCGGAGATGCGTTCGGCATACTTCTTGCCATACATCCTGGTGTATTGATTGAACAGCTGCGCCTGGCGGTCATAGGAGCGGTAGCCGCTGATCAGCTGGATGCGGACCCCGGACTTCTTGGCGTCCTTGACCATCTTGTTGTAGGCCTTGACTGCCTCCGGGTGCAGTCGGATGCCGGTGCCCTGCACCTTGCTGGTCTTCGGTACGTACTTCGCTGGCTTCAGCGGGTAGCTCTTATTGACGAAGACATCGAGGTGGCTTGGATTCCGGTCCAGCTTCCTGGCTGCGGCCACGGGCAACGAGGCGGGGTTCACCGCGGACTGTACCGCGCTTGGTTGGCCGGCGGCCATGACCGGTCCGGGCAGTACTCCGAGCGCGAGGATCGTGCTGACGGAAAGAGCCATTAAAAGCTTGGTGCGAGAATATTTGGGCATCTCGTGTCGCTCCGTTGTCCGAGTGATAATGATTCATTCGACCATCCTTGACCATGTGTGGGCAAGGGTTCAAACGACTTATTGCGCAAAGTTCGTCTGCCGATTGTTGTTTATTTCGGCGGGTGAAGATTGGGAATTCACCTATAGGGCATGGATTTAATCGGTGTGATGCCACGTGAGCGTGAGATCCTGCGAACTATCGAGTCTTCATCGGACCCACAATTTTGGTAAGTTATCCATCATGCAGATCAGGCAAGAAGTCTTCGATGACAGGGCGGGAATCTACGCTGTGACGCATGCGGCCTTCAGCAAGGACGACCATCTGGTCGAGCCGATCGAGGTCGGATTAGTGCAACGGCTTTTTGATTGCAACGCCTATTCGCCGACCTTTTCGCTGGTGGCGACGAACGACAAAACGGTGATAGCGCATGTGATTGCCACCTGGGGTACGGTCGATGGGAAACACAGCCTGCTGGGCCTTGGGCCCCTTGCGGTAGCCCCCGAATACCAGAATATGGGCGCCGGGACCGCGCTGATGCAGGCCATCTCGGACCGCGCGGAAAATGAACGCATTTCCGGGATCGTGTTGCTGGGCGCGACGAAGTACTACCAGCGCTTCGGCTACGAGCCGGCCATCGCCCGCGGCATTATTCCCACGCAGCGTTCGTGGGGAGATAACTTCATGGTTCGCGTTTTTGACGAGCGAAGCCTGCCCGCCGGACAGTATCGGTACGCCTCCCCGTTTGGGTGTTGAGCTAACTCTTGAGTTCCAGGGTTTGGGCTAGTTCGCCCAGGGCTCCGGGCACCACGGAGTAGTAGGCCCAGACTCCGCGTTTCTCACGGTGCAAGAGGCCCGCGTCCACCAGGATCTTCAGATGGTGGGAGATCGTGGGCTGCTTGAGTCCCAGCGGTTCGGAGAAGTCGCAGACACAGGTTTCGGCCTCGGCGCTGGATGAAATGATGGACAGGATGCGCAGCCGGTTTGGATCGGCCAGCGCCTTGAAGCGCGCGGCCAAGAGCTCGGCATCGGAAGCGTTCAGCGACGGTTGGCCACTCTCGGGCACGCAGCATCCGTGGCCCTGCGCAAGGTCGGTGCGGTTGGTTTCGAGTACGACGTTTTGTGGCATCCTTGTGTTTCTTCCTGAACGGCTACGGGCAGATCGATCATATTGACAACCTTCGATGCATCTCATCATACTAGGTATATCGATATTCTTCGATGTCTATGATTTGGATGTACTCGTGAGTCAATCTGCAGCGCCCGTTGACACCGCCAAGGTGGCAGCAAAAATGTCGACCCTTGATCGCTATCTAGCCGTCTGGATCCTCGCCGCAATGGTCCTTGGCCTTGCCTTGGGGCGCATGATTCCCGGGCTGGGCGAGGCGTTGGACTCCCTGCAAGTTGCCGGGGTTTCACTGCCTATCGCCATCGGTTTGCTGGTGATGATGTATCCGGTGTTGGCCAAGGTGCGCTATGACCAGACGCATCGGGTGATCGGCGACAAGAAGCTGATGATTACCTCGCTGCTGATCAACTGGATCCTTGCCCCGGCATTCATGTTCGTACTGGCCTGGGTATTCCTGCCCGATTTGCCCGAATACCGCACCGGCCTGATTATCGTCGGTCTGGCCCGCTGCATTGCGATGGTGCTGATCTGGAACGATCTGGCCTGCGGCGACAGCGAAGCGGCCGCGGTGCTGGTGGCGATCAACTCGGTATTCCAGGTATTCGCCTTCGGCGTGCTCGGCTGGTTCTACCTGCAGGTGCTGCCGGGCTGGCTGGGACTGGAAACCACGAGCGCGCAATTCTCCGTCTGGGCCATTACGCTCTCGGTGCTGGTCTTCCTCGGCATCCCGCTGCTCGCCGGATTCCTCACCCGCACGCTGGGCGAAAGGGCCAAGGGGCGCGAATGGTACGAGTCGCGCTTCCTGCCGAAGATCGGCCCGTTGGCGCTCTATGGCTTGCTGTTCACCATTGTGCTGCTCTTCGCGCTGCAGGGGGACACCATCATTTCCCGTCCGTGGGATGTGGCCCGCATGGCCGTGCCGCTGCTGACCTACTTCGTGGTGGTCTTCGGGGCCAGCATGCTGATCGGTTGGGCGCTGAAGCTCGGATACGCGCGCACCACCACCTTGTCCTTCACCGCGGCCGGCAACAACTTCGAACTGGCCATCGCGGTGGCCATCGCCACCTTCGGCGTCACCAGCGGCCAGGCGCTTGCCGGCGTCGTCGGACCGCTGATCGAGGTGCCAATCCTGGTCGCCCTGGTCTACGTGGCGCTTTGGTCGCGCAAATTCTTCCCCACCCAAGTCCTCGCCAACTCGGCACCAAGCAAAGGCTAAGATCTTGTCTACTTCTCTAAAGAAGCCATCGGTCCTGTTCGTCTGCGTGCACAACGCCGGCCGCTCGCAGATGGCGGCAGCATTCTTGTCCAACCTCTCGGATGGTCGCATCGAGGTCCGCTCGGCCGGCTCGGCTCCGGCCGCGGAAATCAACCCGTCCGCCGTGGCCGCGATGACCGAGGTGGGCATCGACATGTCCGCCGAGGTGCCGAAGGTGCTGACCGCCGAAGCGGTCAAGGAATCCGACGTGGTCATCACCATGGGCTGCGGAGACACCTGCCCGGTCTTCCCGGGCAAGCGCTACGAAGACTGGGTGCTTGAGGACCCGGCCGGGCAAGGCATCGATGGGGTGCGCCCGATCCGCGACGAGATTCGCGCGCGCGTCGAAAACCTCATCACCGAATTGCTCGAAAACAAAGCCTAGAGTTTGTAGCGAAGGAGCATCATGGAATCCCAGTTCCCCGTCGTCGTCATCGGCGCCGGCCCCATCGGCTTGGCGGCCGCAGCGCACCTGCTCGAACGCGGACAGGCGGTTCGCGTCCTGGAAGCCGGAGATTGCGCCGGAGCCGCGATCAAGCAGTGGGGGCATATCAAGCTGTTCTCCACCTGGCGCTACAACATCGACGAGGCCAGCCGCCGGCTGCTCGAAACCCCGACCGAGCACTACGCTGGCGACTGGCAGGCACCGAATCCCAAGCGCCTGCCCACCGGTGCCGAGCTGGTCTCCGAATACCTTGAGCCATTGGCCGCCCACCCGCAGCTGCGCGAAGCCATCGGCTACGGGCAGCGCGTCAGCTCGGTCAGCCGGGTGAGTGCCGAGGGCGGCGGGCTGGACAAGGGACGTTCGGCCGCGCGCGACGAATCGTTGTTCCTGGTCCGGGTCGAAACCGCGGAAGGCACAACCGAGCTGATGGCGCGTGCGGTTATCGATGCCTCAGGAACCTGGGAAACTCCCAACCCGATTGGCCGCTCCGGGCTCAGCGCGCTCGGTGAAGAAACGGCGAGAAGCGAAGGTCTCATCACCTCGCCCTTGCCGGATCCCTTGGGCGCCGATGCGCAGCGTTTTGCAGGCAAAAGGGTGCTTGTGCTCGGGGCCGGGCACTCGGCCGCCAACACCTTGATCCTCTTGGGACGGTTGAAGCAGCAGAATCCGGAAACCCAACTTCTCTGGGGACTGCGTGGGCAGGCTAACCCGGTTCGCCTCTACGGCGGCGGATCCGCCGATGAACTGCCGGCTCGTGGCCAGCTGGGCACAAGCCTGCGACGCCAGGTGGAGACTGGACAGGTGACCTTGCTCGAACACGTCTCGGTGCGCGAGCTGCACTCGGCAGAAAGCTTGCAGGTGTCGCTCGCCGATGGGCGCGAGCTCGAGGTTGACTTCGTGGTGCCTGCCACCGGCTTCCGCCCCGACCTGAGCATGCTTTCCGAGCTGCGCCTGGATCTGGACCTCGCGGTGGAAGCACCGCGTGAACTGGGCCCGCTGATCGATCCCGAGTTCCATAGCTGCGGCACCGTCTCGGCCCACGGCGAACGAGTACTGGGGCACCCGGAGAAGAACTTCTACATTGCCGGCATGAAGAGCTACGGCCGCGCCCCGACGTTCCTGTTGGCTACCGGATACGAGCAGGTTCGCTCGCTGGCCGCCGCCCTGTCCGGAGACCGCACCGCGGCGGATCAGGTGGAACTGGATTTGCCGGAAACCGGAGTGTGCTCCACCGACACCGGCAACTCCTGCGAGGTGCCGGCAGCCTCCGCCGCCGGAGCGAGCAGCTGTTCCGCAGAATCGGCCCAAGCGCCTGCGCAGGAGGACTCCTGCTGCTCGGCTCCTGTGCCGGTGAGCTTCGGGATAGCCACCGGAACCCAGCACGGATTCGCCGAACTGGTTGAGCGGACTTAGCCGCAACCGTTGACGTGCGGAGGGCTGCCGGGTAAGGATGCAGTATGGAAACTAATCTGCCGTCCGAACCGCTGTCCTTCGACGTCACCGGCCGCATCTCCACCTCGTGCCACGAGGTCTACGAAGCCGTGGCGGATCCGGAAATACTATCCGCCTACTTCACTACCGGGGGAGCGCAGGGACGCTTGGAAACCGGCGCCGAAGTCAGCTGGGATTTCCACGATTTCCCGGGCCGCTTCCCGGTGCAGGTGCTCGAAGCCATTCCGGACGAGCTCATCGTGTTGAAATGGGCGGGCGAGGGTGTCGCCGCGGACGACGGAATGAACACCGTCACCTTCGAATTCGAAGCGATCGACGATGCTGCGCGAACCAAGGTGAAGATCACCGAGTCGGGATGGCTCTCCTCGCCTCAGGGGCTCACCGGGGCCTTCGGCAATTGCGAGGGCTGGACCGGGATGCTCTGCGCGATGAAGATCTGGCTTGAGCATGGAATTAATCTGCGCGAAGGTTTCTACAAGTAATTATGGCTACTCCATCAGGGGCCGGATCTCCACGCTCCCGTAGGGCAGATGCGGCATGCGCCGGGCAATTTCCTGGGCCTGCGCTTCATCGGAGACCTTGATCGCGTGCACCGCGAAGACGATCTCCGCTTCAGTGTCCAACTCGGAGTTGGTTTCCTGCGAGCACACCGAGCCGCGGTCCTGGAGGGCATAGGCCGAGATCAGGATGTCTTCGGAGCGCAATTGGGCATCCAGCGATTCCCACTGGAGCATTTCCGCATCGAACTCTTCGCTCGGCGGTTGCGGGCCGCTGCCCGGAAGATAGCGGTGGATCAGAAGGTGCGTTGCGATGTTCACGAGAACTCCTGCACGTCGGTTGGTTGCTGCCACAGACGATACCGGATCAGGCCTGCATGTACAGGGGAAGCTGTTCCGATTGGGCAAATCGTCGCCGGGAATTCATTTCTCGATGAATACCGGGATAATTCTCAGCACGTCATTAGCGCTGGGGACCTAAGCTGAGTGGATACGCCAAAGGGCTACCAGTACTTAACTGGTAGCCCTTTTGACATGAACTTGTAGTCCCTACTCCACCGCGTTGCGCAGCTTGGTGCTCAACCGCTGGAGCTCGATGAATTCTTCTTCGCTCAATGCCTCGCCCATCAGCTTGTGCAGCTGCTTGACGTGAGCCCGGCCGATATCCCGCTGCGTGGCCAGGCCCGCTTCGGTGAGCCTGATCCGGCTCGCCCGCTGATCGGTGGGATCGGTGCACCGGGAAACCAGCCCGCGCTCTTCGAGGCGAGTGATCATCCGGCTCAGGCTGGGCTGGGAGATCAGCAGGTGCTTATTCAAATCCACCAACCGAGTCTCGTTCTCCGGTGCGTGGCGCAGGTTGAACAACACGTCGTACTCCCGGATGGAGAGCTTGGCGAATTCGGGCATCGCGGTGATCTGGCGCATCACCGCGACCTGCGCCCGGAACAGCGCCTCCCACGCGTCGGTGGTGACCTTCAACGAGGCCTGGGTGCTACTGGTCCCGGTCACTGACTTCTGGCTCCTTCGGGGCGTTGGCTTGCTCGGCTTCCAGTTTAGCCTTGCGGGCAGCCACGCGACCCACGTGGGTTGGGGCATCGGCGATATCCGGGGCCGCCCGCGATGCCATTTCCTTTTTCAGCTCCGGCAGCACGTACTCGCCGAACATATCCAGCTGGTTCAGCACGGTCTTCAGCGGCAACCCGGCATGGTCGATGAGGAACAGCTGGCGCTGGTAGTCGCCGAAGTACTCCTGGAAGCTCAGGGTCTTCTCCAATACCTGCTGCGGGGAGCCGACGGTGAGCGGGGTCTGCGCGGTGAAGTCCTCCATGGATGGGCCGTGTCCGTAGACCGGGGCGTTGTCGAAGTACGGACGGAATTCCTTGACCGCCTGCTGGGAATCCTTGGCCATGTAGAACTGGCCGCCCAAGCCCACGACCGCCTGGTGCGCCTTGCCGTGGCCGTAGTGCTCGTAGCGCTCACGGTAGAGGTCGATCAGTTGCTTGTAGTGCTCCTTGGGCCAGAAGATGTTGTTGGCGAAGAAGCCGTCCCCGTAGTAGGCGGCGATCTCTGCCACCTGCGGGGTGCGGATCGAGCCGTGCCAGACGAATGGCGCCACGTCGTCCAGCGGGCGCGGGGTGGAGGTGAAATTCTGCAGCGGGGTGCGGAACTTGCCTTCCCAGTTCACCACGTCTTCATCCCAGAGTCGGCGCAGCAGGTTGTAGTTCTCCACGGTGAGGTTCACCGAGTCCTGCATGTTCTTGCCGAACCATGGGTAGACCGGACCGGTGTTGCCGCGTCCCAGCACCAGGTCCACGCGTCCGTTGGACAGGTTCTGCAGCATCGCGAAGTCCTCGGCGATCTTCACCGGGTCGTTCGTGGTGATCAGCGTGGTCGCCGTGGAGAGGATGATGCGTTCGGTCTGCGCGGCGATGTAGGCCAGCGTGGTGGTGGGCGAGGAGGAGAAGAATGGGCGGTTGTGGTGCTCGCCGATGGCGAAGACATCCATGCCGATCTCTTCGACCTTCTTGGCGATGGCTACCGAAGCGTCGATGCGCTCTTTTTCGGTTGGCATCTTGCCGGTGGTCGGGTCGCGGGTGATGTCGCTGACTGAAAAGACTCCGAATTGCATGTCCGCTCCTAAGCTGTCGAGATACGCTGTGTGCTTACCTCTAATTTATATGCGTATGCATGTAATAACAAGTTGATGCGTCAAATATTCCCTGAGGTGGAGTATGGCGTCGGACACGCGCCTGTGCGAGAGTTCGGAAAATTGCGCATTCGAAGCAGTGCCACCCTATGCGGATTGAATGCTTGGTAGTTGCCGGCGAGTGCGGGTTGCGGTGGTGGGTGGCGTGTTGACCCGAGGATCTGCAGTCCGCATTATTGGACCGCAGTAGTGGCCAACTTGCCCATTGCATCGTTGCGTGCCATCGGGGCCGTCGGCTGAAGCTTGGGCTGACCCTCATCCGTTAGTTGGTTATGAGGTGAATTCTAGGCATCGCAATGTAGCTATTTGCACTCACTGTATGCGATAATGTTTATAAGTAGCTACATTAGGAGCTTAAATGCTTGAGGCTCAAAAGCTCGGTGCAAGCCTGCAGGAATGGCGCATTATTCTTGGGTTGACTCAAGAACTGGTTGCCGAGCGGGCCGGCATCTCCAGGAGCACGCTGATCAAACTAGAACAAGGCGCAGGAGCAAAACTCGAAACCTTCCTTGTAGTCGCCAAGGTTCTCGGCATTGTCGACCGTATAAATGATGCTGTCGAGCCACTCAACACCGACTTGGGTCGTGCCAGATCACGACTGCTTAGTCGCCAGCGTGCACCAAGGGGGAGTTCATGAGCCGGCGGAACCGCATAAAAATCAGGCGTGTCGAGGTACTGACTGGCGAGACTGCAACGGGCACTTTGACGATCGAGTCCGATGCCCTCTCACCACTGGAGCATATAGCCTTCACGTACTCCGACTCCTGGCTTGCCTCTGACTGCTCCTTCGCTATCTCGCCCGAACTTCCGTTGATAAAGGGGCCGCAGCGCCCCACCTTGGGACGGGAGATGTTCGGCTCGTTCATGGATGCTGCACCGGATGCATGGGGTCAGCGACTCCTCCATGAGGAGGCACGGCTGCATTCCAAGGCAACTGGCGTACCAGCACCGAGGAATACGCAGATATCCCGGCTCTTCATGGTCAACGACCAGACGAGGCAAGGCGCACTGCGGTTCCGGGAAAACGGAAAATTCCTCTCCAGCTGGGGACAATGGGCGGGTGTTCTCGACCTGCCAGTGCTTGCCGAACAGTCACGCGCTTACGAGGAGACCGGGTACATAGACGAGCAAAACAGCTTGCTCATCGGGGCTGGATCATCTCCTGGAGGTGCTCAGCCAAAAGCTTGGGTTCGCGACGCGGATGGGTCGATGTTGCTCGCCAAATTCCCAAAGACCTCGGACCTGGGCAATGTCCAGCTCTGGGAAATGGTAGCGATACGCCTGCAGCAGCGAGCTGGAATCGAAGTCCAACCTTCCCGGCTGATGAGGCTGGATGAATACCACCAGATCTTCCTCACCAAGCGTTTCGACAGGTCGGGCGATGAGCGCATACCATACATGAGTGCACGCACGGCCCTCCAGCTAAACGACGGCGAGCACCCAAGCTATGTCAAGCTTGCCCGTGAAATTTCGATGGTCTCATCCAATCCCGTGGCAGATTCCAAGGAGATGTTCAGCCGAGCAGCGTTCGGCGCTATGGTCAACAATATCGATGACCACATGCGAAATCACGGCCTGCTCAAGATTGGCAGGGGCTGGAGGTTATCGCCGTCGTTCGACGTGAATCCCATGCGGACAGGCACCTCCGACACTCCTCTCGTGCCGGGTGGGTATACCTTCGACCGGAACGTACTCGAACTGCTGGACCACCTTGACTCGTTCCGGCTCACCCGTACCGAGGCCGTCACGCGTCTGCGCCGGATCAATGAAGCTGTCTCCCATTGGGCCGAGGAGGCGATCAGGCTCGGTGCCGAGGCCGACGCGGCCGAATCAATGCACCGCGCCTTCGAGGGCTCGAACCGCAACCGAGTCGCGGGCCTCAAAGACATTTCGCCACCCACTGCCATCAGCCTCGGGGAAGCGGCTGGAGAACCCGGAGATTCCGGCCAGCCGAAAACCGGACAGGTGTGGATCAAAGCCCACCACCGCGCAGGCAGGTACGTCCCAGGACACTACAGGTCCCGCCCTAAGTAGCAGCAGCACTGGATGGACGGGCAGCTTCCACCGGTCGCCGCTCGGCGCGCTGGGTTGCAGGAATGATCTATCCATGACGTCCTACGAGTTTTCTCCGGCCGAACTTCCGCCGATGTCAGCTAGGGATCCTCGGACCAGCTGAAAGTGCCAACAGCGAAGGCGTTTCGCGGGGTGGTTCAGCCTCGCTGGGAATCCACTTGGTTTGTCAAGGGAATCCCGATAATGCGGACGGACGGTATAGGGATAACTGGCACGAAACCCGAGCAGTTCTGGGAAAGCCGGCGGGCCTTCATCCCTGGTCTTCCAGAACGGATGAACGACCAATGGCCTGAATCCGAATAGCTCCTCTTCGGCATGCTTGAATATAGGTCGACCATTGTTGCCATATCATCTGATGGCGTTTAAATCCCTGCCGCAACCTCGACGAACTCAGTTTCGATGAACGTGTCGAGAAGGCCGCATGCTGCGATGAGATCAACGGGCTGCTGCGTCGTGAAAAGCCACCTTTTGGGATGAGCGGTGCGTTCAACATTCTCCGCCCCTGCCGGCAGCCTGCGAAACATGTCGTGAGCCGCTACTGGTGGACAACACCCGCGCGATAGGCAATCAGCGCGGCATCCACGCGGTTGCGCGCGCCGAGCTTAAGCAGGATCGCGGTCATATGCCCCTTGACCGTCGCCTCGGTGAGCACCAGCCGGGCGGCGATCTCCGCGTTGGTCAGGCTCGATCCCACCAGCGCCAGCACCTCGCGTTCGCGCACGGTCAGCCCTTGGACCAAAGTGCGGGCGCGGGCCAGCGAGGCGGTATCGATGCCGCGCACCTTGTCGATCACCCGACGGGCAATGCGCGGGGACAGCGCCGCGGCGCCCTCGGCCACCGCATGGATGGCTCCGAGCAGTTCCTCGGGCCCCGAGCTTTTGAGCATGAATCCGCAGGCTCCGCCGGACATGGCCCGGTCGATGTAGTCTTCCTCGCCGAAGGTGGTCAGGATCAGCACCTTGGCCTCCGGGGCCTGGGCCAGGATCGCTTCCAGGGCGCCCAGCCCATCGAGCTGCGGCATGCGGATATCCATGAGGATTACCGACGGCGCCAGGCGTTCGGCCAGTTCGATGGCGCGCGCCCCGTTCTCCGCTTCGCCGATAATCGAGATGCCCGGGTCGCTGGCGAGGATCGCGCGCAGCCCGGCGCGGATCAGGGCGTCGTCATCCACCAGCAGGACGCTGACTGGGGTATCCATGCTCATCTGCAGCTCCTTTGGCTAGCCGGCGGGGTAGAGGTGGTCGGTGGAGACCAGCACGTCATCGGTGAAGCACAGGCGGAACATCTCGCTGCCCAGATCCAGCAGGCCGGTCCGCGCCGCATAGTAGCGGCACTGCGCATTCTCCGGCGGCGCCGGCTCGTCGATCACCGGAAGCGGTTCATCCAGGCCCGGGGCGCGGACCAGCGAAGCAACCTCGCCCGAGTCCATGCCCACTTTGAGCTTCTGGTACTCCGACGGGTGCAGGGCCGTGGCTTGGTAGGTGGCATGCTGCAACAGCAGCAGGGCCGCGGCAATCACCGTGACGGCGAGGACCGGCAGCAGCACCAGCATCGAGGTGCTGGCGCGCTTCACCGGAGAGTGCACCCCGGCAGGCGCCGGGGGCGAGGATGACTGGGCAATGCAGGCGCGCAGTTCGAAGCGCTCCCTGGTGCGGTGCACCGCCAGCGAACCGCCGGCGGCTTCGAGGGCGCCGCGCAGCGAAGCGATCCCGGTGGCCCCGGGCCGGACCGGCGGGACGGGGCCATGCAGGGGATTGGAAATCCTCAGCGCCGCCTGCTCCGAGCGCGTATCGAGTTCCAGATCCACCTCGGCGTGCGGCGCGTACTTCGCCGCATTGGTCAACGCCTCCTGAGCCACTTGGCGCAGCACGGCGGCCCACCGGATGGATCCGGGGGCCTGCGGCGAGGGGCCCTGCCGGGTGAAATTGATCTTCATGCCCTTGGCCCGGGCTTGCTCGACCAGCTGCTCCAGCGATGACCCTGCCGGACCCAGCGGCGCTTGCTCGCCGTCCTCGTGCAGCACCCCGATGATCTGGTGCAGATGCTCGATGGACTCATCGGCCTGCTCGCGGATCCGCGCCGCCTGCGCATAGGCTTCCGTGCCCTTTTCCAGGGATACCTGCAGCCCGCCGGTGGACAGTGCCAGCAGCGCCAGATCGTGGCCCAGCTGATCATGCATGGCTTCGGCGATGCGCGCCCGTTCGCGCAGCTCGGCTTGCACCACGACATGCCGGCGCTCCTGGCTGCGGAACAGCACCGCATTGCGCCGCGCCCGGCCGGCCCACCAGGGCAGCAGCGCAAAGAGCACCAGGCCGGTGAGGATATTCAGTGCAAAGGTCAACAGGCTCAGGTGCGAGGACAGTGCCAGCGTCACCCCGGCGGCCAGCGTCCCCGCCCCAAGGGCCAGCAATCCATGGGCCAGAGAGGAAACATGCCGTCCGGCCAGGTAGCTGCAGACCGCGGCCAGGGGAGCGAGCACAACCCAGGCCCCGTTCGTGGAGATGGGGACCAAATAGGCGCAGAGAGCCAGCAGCAGCAGGAGAACCAGCTGCTTCCACGAGGTAGTCATGAACAACATGCTACTCAGCGAAGGCGCAGCCGAACACCGACCAAGGTAGGGGTTCGGTGCCAATGGAATGCAGACCTCCAGCCGGTGCGCGGCGGCAGCGGCGAATCCTAAGGTGGAGAGCAGAACCCAAGGAGCACACCATGATCGCATTCGAAGCGCTGAGCAAGGACTTCGGCGCCACCCGCGCAGTCAATGCGCTGACCGCAACCATAGAACCCGGGCAAGTGACCGGATTCCTCGGCCCCAACGGGGCCGGCAAATCGACCACCATGCGCATGATCCTCGGACTGGACGCACCAAGCAGCGGGCAGGCGCTGGTCAATTCCGTTCCCTACGCACAGCTGCGCTACCCGCTGCATACGGTAGGTGCGCACATTTCCGGCACGGCGGGGCACCCGGGGCATAGCCCGCGCACCTTCCTCAAGGCCCTGGCGCAAAGCAATCGGATCCCGGTAGACCGCGTGGACGCGGTGCTGACCGAAGTCGGCTTGCAGCCGGTGGCCGGCAAACGGATCGGCGGGTTCTCCCTCGGCATGCGCCAGCGGCTGGGAATCGCCGCCGCCCTGCTGGGCGACCCGCAAATCCTGATCCTGGACGAGCCAATGAACGGACTGGATGCCGAAGGCATCTCCTGGATCCGGCAGCTGATGCGCACCCGGGCCGAGCGCGGCGGAACCATCTTCGTCTCCAGCCACCTGATGAGCGAGGTGCAGCAGGTCGCGGACCAGCTGATCCTGATCGGACGCGGGGCGCTGATCACCCAAGCACCTACCCAGGAGCTGATCAAGCAATTCACCGAACCGGTCATCACGGTGCGCTCGCCGCAGGCCGCCGCGCTCGCCGGGTTGCTGCTGCAACCCGGTGTCGAGGTGAATGCCACCGCCGGAGACCGTCTGGAAGTGATTGGATTGCCGCTGGAAGCTATCGGCGCCTCGGCCTTTGCCGGTGGCATCGAACTGCATGAACTCAGCGTTGCCCACGGGTCGCTGGAAAACGCCTACAACCAACTGACTCACGACACGGTGGAATACTCCACCGAACTAGCAGGGAGAGTGGAAAGCAAATGAGCACGCTGCAGATCGGTGAATCCAGGACCGGTGACTTTGCCGGACCGCTGTTGCGGGCAACCGGCGCCGAGGCCACCAAATTCTTCGGGCTGCGTGCCCTGGTCGGGCTCTATGCCTCGGGAATACTGGCGACCATCGCATTGGGCTGGCTGCTAGGAGCCAGCGCGAAAGCCAGCGGGGACAATGGCTTCGACACTGCGATGCCGGCGCCGCTGCTGGTGTTTGCGACCCTGCAATTCAGCCAGCTGTTCTTTGCCGCGGTGGCCGCCTTGCACATCACCAACGAGTACTCCAGCGGGAGCATCTACACCACCTTGCAGTCGGTGCCGCGCCGCTCGGTCATGCTCGGCGCCAAGGCGCTGCTGCTGGCCGGGCTCGGCTTCCTTGCCGGGGTGGCCATGATCGGCTTGGGAACCATTCCGGCAGCGCTGAGTGCAGGGCAGTACGGCGCCTTCACCTTCTCCGATCTGGTCTCGGCCTGCCTCGGCGCCGGTGCTTATCTGGCGCTGCTGAGCTTGATGGTGCTCGGCCTCGGGCTGCTCTGCCGGAACTCGGCGGGAGCGATTGTCTCGGCGATCATGCTGGTGATCGGGCTCCCGCAGATCCTGCAACTGATTCCGTTCGAGTGGGTGCAGACGCTGGCCCAATACCTGCCGACAAACGCCGCGACGTTCATGGCCACCGGTGCCACCGAGCCCTATGGGCCGCCGGCGGCGCTGCTGGTGCTGATCGGCTGGACCGTGGTCCTGCTCGGAGCCGGATATATTGCGCTGAAACGGCGTGACGCCTAGCCGCGGTCGGCACTTGGGAACCTGCCAACGCAGCTGCGCAGGCAGCGCAAAGCGAGGTATCCGGCCTTTAGCCGGATACCTCGCTTTGCGTCATGGCAGCTGTAGCTATGCCTTGGACCGGAGCCGCGCCCGGTCGCGCCATGCGGCGGTGCTCCACAGCGCAAGCGCTATCAGCACCGGTTGGAAGAACAGCCGGGTGAGCCGTTTCCCGTCGGTATCCAGTCCGAACGCGTCGCGTCCCTCCTGCCATTGGGCGAAATTGCCGGGGAACACCGCGACGAAGAAGAGCGCGGCAATCCAGCCGACGGCCACCCGCTTCCTGACCAGCGCCAGCAAGGATAGCCCCAGCCCGATTTCGGCCACGCCGGAGAGGATCACCGTCAGGTCCGGATCCAAGGGGACAAAGTCCGGGACCTGGGAGCGGAATTCCTCGCGGGCAAAGGTCAGGTGGCTCACCCCGGCGAAGCCAAGGAATGCTCCGAGCCCAATGCGTGCGCCGTGCCGGGCGAACCCCAGCGGCTTCGCCGCCGGCGACTTAGTCATCGCTGACGGTCACCGTTACGTCGATGTTGCCGCGGGTGGCGTTGGAGTAGGGGCAGACCTGGTGGGCCGCGTCGGCCAGTTCCTGGGCCTGGGCATGCTCCATATCGGGAATGACCACTTCCAATTCGACCGAAAGCTTAAATCCGCTCTCTCCATCGCGGTGCAGGTGGACTCGCCCGCCGACGCTGGAGTTCTCGATCTTGACCTTGCGGCCGCGTGCCACCACGTTCAACGCCGAGTGGAAGCATGCGGCATATCCCGCGGCGAACAGCTGTTCCGGGTTAGTTCCGGTGCCGGAGCCGCCCAGCGCTACTGGGGGAGTGAGGTTCAGGTCGAGAGTGCCGTCGTGGGTCTGCACTCGGCCCTCGCGTCCTTGGCCGGTGGACAGCGATTCTGCGGTGTATAGGGTTTCCATGGAACTGCCTTTCGGAGGTGGTGAAAGTTTGTAACGTGTTTCCCGGACTAGTTGTCCGGTGAGGTTATTTCCTGCATGGACGCGGTGATGCGGTGCAGGGCTGCCAGCAGTGCCTGCGCGCTCTGGAGATCCGGGAGTCCGGTGCCGCAGGCAATCTGCGCCGGAATATGTGCCAGTTCTTTGCGCAGGGATGTTCCGGTGGGGGTCAGGCTGACGTTGACGACGCGGCTATCTTCCTCGTCGCGCCGGCGTTTGATGAATTCCTTCTGTTCCAGCCGGCGCAACAGCGGGGACAGCGTCCCGGAGTCCAGCTGGAGCATCTCTCCGATTTCCCGCACCGGCTTATCGCCTTCGGACCACAGCGCAACGAGCACCAGGTACTGGGTGTAGGTCAGCTGCCATGGGGCGAGCAGTTCGGTGTACGCCCGGGTGGTTGCCCGGCTCGCCGAGTAGAGGGAGAAGCAAACCATTTCGTCAACTATTGCCATGAAATAAGGATTGCACGCAATTCAATTGCGCGCAACTTAAATTCTTGATCCCTAGGGATTGATGCCGCGCGGGCTACCGATCGGGCTCTTGGCGATGGCGCCGAATTGGTTATGGATTCGGGGTGCTTAGCTAGCTGGAAGCATCGGGAGAGCTCCAGCCCTGTAGCTTGATCCGGTCACGTTTCGCGCGGTTCGGCTGGCATCGCTAAGCTGGGATTCATGAGCATCGGCAATCACCTGGCGAATGCCGGCGGGCGCAGCTACCCCCGTCTGGCAATAGTTCGCTCGCTGCTGCTGATTAGCGCGGTGGTTTTCGGTTTGTTCTCGATGCACGTAATGAATCATGTACTCCCGGTTGAATCCTCGGCCCCGCTGGCGCAGCCGCATGCGGCAGAAGCCATGCCCCTGCATCATGCTCCGCTGGCGGACCCGGGCCATCCCTCCGAGCAGGGCTGCGCCGACTGTCCGATGGGCCATGAGATGGCCGCCGCAGGTTGTGTTTTGGCGCTGCTGATCATGCTGTTGTTCCTGCGGCCACCGCATACCGTAGCCGTGGCCCGGACGGTGTTCCTGCGGACCTTGCGCGCAGCTTCGAAGCTTCGTGGGGTTGCCCCGAACAAACCTGACCTGACTGCCTTGGGGATCTGCAGAACGTGAGCACTTGGCGGGTCCATTGACCTGCCGCCAACTAGTACCGGCGCCGCCACAGGCAGGCGCCGCTCACGTTCCAAACCCATCAGGAGAACCACCTATGAACAAGCAGACCCTCTTTTCCAGCGCCCTCGCACTGGGCGCGATGCTCGCCCTCGCCGGTTGCGCAGGGGAACCATCAAGCACGCCGGCGCCGAGCGCCTCGGCTTCCGAATCGCATTCCGGGCATTCCATGGAGCAGTCCCCATCGGCCAACGACGCCGATATGGCGTTCGCCTCGGGCATGAAGATGCACCACGAACAGGCGATCGACATGTCCGACATTTTGCTGGGCAAGTCCGGGGTTCCCGCCGAGGTGGTGGCCCTGGCCGAACGGATCAAGGCGGCGCAAGACCCGGAGATCGAACGCATGGACCGCTGGCTTTCCGAATGGAACATGCCCGAGGGGATGGACCACGGGGGAATGGACCACGGCGACGGAATGGTTCCGGAGGATGAGATCAAGGCCTTAGAGGACGCGACGGGGTCCGAAGCTGCCCGGCTCTTCCTTGAGCAGATGATCATGCATCACGAAGGTGCCGTGGTGATGTCCGAGACCGAGATCAAAGAAGGAAGCTACCCAGCGGCCATCGACCTGTCCAAGCAGATCGTTGATTCCCAAACCGAGGAAATCAACGAGATGAAGCAGCTGCTTGAAACGCTGTAGCCAGGAAGTGAAGACAGAAAGGTTGGGATTGACCGTGCCCAAAAAATTTGAAGGCAGCAAAGGTGCGCGCGCCGGGATTGTGGCCGCGGCGGCCGGCTCGGTGCTTGCGCTGGCCGCGTTGACCGGGTGCAGCACTGCACCGGCGCCCGTCGCGCAGCCCGAGCCTACGGTGGTTGCGGCCGAGCACACCGGGGAGTTCCTCGCGGAGCTTGGCCTGGCCGGGCTGGATGCCAGGGCGGCGATCGATCGGCTCGACCGGATGCCGGTGGCGCAGCGGCCGGGCGACTTCACCGCCTCGGTGCAGCCGGCCCAGCTGGTACTCACCGATGCGTCGGGACGCACCGCGGGTCTGCCGATGCCGGAAGATGAGTACTACCTTTCGGCGGCACCCTATGTGAGCCAGACCCACAGCTGCCATTTCCATAGCCTGACCACCTGTCTGGGGGAGCTGGCGGGAAAGGAAGTCCAGGTGAAGGCAACTGACGCCGACACCGGCGAGGTGCTGGTGGAGAAGAGCGCAAAAACCTTCGACAATGGATTCCTTGGACTCTGGGTTCCGCGTGGAATTAATCTGGATCTGGAATTCAGCTACGAAGGCAAAACCGCGAAGACCACCGTGTCCACCGCTGGCAGCACAAACGCCACCTGCCTGACCGAGCTGCCGCTGGTCTAAGACAGCGCGTCTGCACAACCAAAAAAGCATTCGGGCCTGCAACCACTAGATGTGGTTGCAGGCCCGAATGCTTGGCGCCGGAGAACTTAGTCCTTGGGCTCTTGGGCCGCCTTGTTCATCAATTCCTCGAATGCCCGGCGCTCCTTGCGGGAGACGGGGATCTGGCCGGTCAGCGGGTTGACCACCTGGCCCGGAATCGCCTTGGGATTAACCGGATCCGCAGGCTTGGCGTCCGCCACCTTCGGCTCGGGCTTGGCCTGCTTGTTGTCCTTGGCCTGCACCGGCACCTGCTTGGCCCCCGGGGTGATCTTCGCGGTGGCCCCGTTCATGGCCAGCGCAAGATCCTGAGCCCCCGTGTGCTGCTCCGTGGAGTGCTTGCGTCCCGCACGGCGCAGCTCGCGCTTCTCCTTGCGCGACTCCACCAGGCGGTAGAGCACCGGTACCAGGATCAGGGTCAGCAAGGTGGAGGAGACCAGGCCGCCGATGACCACCACGGCCAGCGGCTGCGAGATGAACCCGGACTGGCCGGTGAGTCCCAGACCCATCGGGATCAGCGCGAAGATGGTGGCCAGCGCGGTCATCAGAATCGGGCGCAGACGCTGGCGGGCACCTTGCATGATGGCCTCATCCAGCGCCATCGCCGGCCGCTCGGGGGTATCGGCCCGATACTGGTTGATCAGGTCGATCAGCACGATCGCGTTGGTGACTACGATGCCCACCAGCATCAGCATGCCGATCAAGGACGGCAGCCCCAGCGGGATGCCGGAGATCAGCAGCAGGCCGATGGCCCCGGTGGCGGCGAACGGAATGGAGACCAGCAGGATCAGCGGCTGGATCAGCGACTTGAAGGTAGCCACCATGATCACGTAGACGATCGCGATGGCCGCCAGCAAGGCGAGGTAGAGCTGGTTGAAGGATTCGGCCTGCTCGGTGGCCGCGCCGCCGATTTCGGCACTGGCGCCCTCGGGCAAATCCACCGAGTCGAGGCGCTCGGTGACGTCCGTGGAGACCTTGCCAAGCATGTTCTCCGCCGGGGTCAGCGTGAGGGTGGAGATGCGCTCGCCATTGGAGGTGGTGACCTGCTGGACGACCTTGGTGCGTTCCACCGTCGCCAGGTCCTGCAGCTGCACCAGGCCGGCGGCGGTGGGGATCTGCAGTTCGCGCAGCTTGTTCAGCCCGTTCAGATCCATGGGCTCGCCGATCTGCACGGTCATGTCCGTGTAGTCCAGGCGCAGGGTCCCCGCCGGGACGGCGGAGACCTGGGAGGCGACCAGGCCGGAAAGCTGCGCCTCGGTCAGCCCCGCCTCGGCTGCCTTGTCCGCGTCGATATCGATGGAGACCTGCTCGCGTTCCGCGGAGAGGTTGTCCGCGATGCCGGTGACATGCTCGGTGCCGGCCAGCGCTTCGCGCAGCTTCTCGGTGGCCTCGCGCAGAATATCCTCATTCGGGGCCTTGACCTCCACGGTGACATCGCTGGACATCATCGCCGAGGAATTGGAGCCGAAGCTCAGGATGACATCCTCGGACAACTCCAGGCCCTGGATCTGTTCGCGGACCATATTGCTCAGCGCCTCCTGGTCGCGATCGGGGTCGGTGATCGCGGTGAAGCTTGCGGTGTCCGCGCCGGAGGCGAACATCGCCGCCATGCCGCTGGCGGTGCCCACGGTCATCTGCACATCTTCCAGGCCCTCGATGCCTTGCAGTTTCGTTTCCACCTTCTCGGCTTCGGCCAAGGTGGTCTCCAGCGCGGTGCCCGAAGGCATCTTCGCGGTGATGGAGATCGAGTTCTCCCCGGTGGAGCCGAGCAGGTTGGTGTTCAGCAGCGGAGTCATCATCACGGTGCCGGCCAGGATCAGCACGGAGGCCAGCAGCGTGATGACCGGGTGCTTCTGCGTGCCGTTGAGCACCGGCACGTAGGCGCGCTGCAGCCAGGACTTGTCCTCGGCCACGTGGACGGTGCGGGTTGCCCCGGTCCCCGGGCGGTGCGGCAGGAACCAGTAGGCGAGCACCGGAACGATGGTCAGCGAGACCAGCAGCGAGGCGAGCAGGGCGATGGTCATGGTCATCGCGAAGGGGCTGAACAGCTCCCCGGCCATGCCGCCGACCATGGCGATCGGCAGGAACACCGCCACGGTGGTCAGCGTCGCGGCGGTAATCGCCCCGGCCACCTCCCTGACCGCCAGCAGGATGGACTGGGCCTTGGACTCGCCGTGGGCCAGGTGGCGCTTGATGTTCTCGATCACCACGATCGAGTCATCCACCACGCGGCCAATGGAGATGGTCAGCGCGCCCAGGGTGAGCATATTCAGCGTGTACCCGAACACGTTCATGCCGATGAAGGTGGCCATCAAGGACAGCGGGATGGAGATCGCGGTGACCAGCGTGGAGCGCACGGAGAACAGGAAGATCAGGATGATGATCACGGCGAAGCCCAGGCCCAGGGCGCCTTCCAGCGCCAGGTGGCTGATGGAGTCCTCGATGAAGGGCGCCTGGTCGAAGATGGTGGTCATCGTCGCCTTGTGGCCGAGCTCGGCCTCCAGATCCGCGATCATCGCGGTGACCGCGTGGGAGATCGCGACGGTATCCCCGTCCGGGGTCTTGGTGACCTGGATGGACAGGGTCTCATCCCCGTTGGTGCGCGTGACGCTGGTGGCCTCGTCGGCCTGCACGGAGACCTCGGCGAGATCCTTGAGCAGCACCGGGCCGTTGTCGGTCACCAGCGGAATCTCTTCGATCGCAGCCAGGGTATCTGGGGAGGATCCGGCGATGACCGGAAGCTGCAGCCCGTCGACGTCCATATTGCCCACCGGCATGGGGGAGCCGGCGTTCTCGATGCCGTCCTTCAGGTCGGCAACGCTCAGCCCGGCGGCGCTGAGCTTGTCGTCGTCCGGGATCACCGCGATGTGCTGGGAAGCGCCGCCGGAGACTGCGGCTTCACGCACCCCGTCGATCTTCTGCAGTTTAGGCAGCGCGATGCGTTCCACATCATCGTTCAGCGCTTCCAGGGACTCGTTCGAGGAGACCGCGAGCATCAGCACCGGAAGGTCGGCAATGGAGCCGGCCAGCGCCGTGGGTTCCACGTCTTCGGGCAGCTGGGTCTTCACGTTGGAGATCGCGCGTTCCACCTGCGCGCGGGCACGGTCCATATCGGTGCCGTACTCGAAGGTCAGCGCGATGCGGGTGAATCCGGTCTGCGAGGTGGCGGTGGAGGATTCCAGGCCCTCGACCGCCTGCAGCGCGGTTTCCAACGGGGCGGCGACCTGTTCGTCGACCACCTCGGGGCTGGCGCCCATCTGGGTGGCCATCACGGAGATCTGCGGGAACTCCAGTGCGGGGATCAGTTCCTGCTTCAGCGATCCCATGGAGATCACGCCGAAAACGGCGGCGAAGATCGTGATGAGCGCGATGAGCGCCCGGTTCTTCAAAGACAAGATGGCCAAGCGCTGCATGCGTGTGTGGTCCTAGCTGTGTCGCAGTGGGAGGGGCTGAGCACAACTTTAGTTGGTTGTCATTGCTCAACAGTCACCGAGAGATGTTAAGCACGCAAAAATCATCCGAATGGATTACCCCGGAGTTGCCTGCAGCAGCGGCGCCGGATGCGGCAGCTAGTTTTTGGGGCGTCTACTGTTCTCCGCGCCATGCCTTGAGGAACCATGTGCCAGCGTCGTATGGAAGGAAAATGCGCTTGTAGAACTCTGGCTCTGCTTGGCGCGTTGTCCACGTTGTCCCGCCGCAGGACAAGGCCTGCAGCATGTGTTGCATCTTGCACTGCTTCCGCAGGGTCTCGCTGACGTGCGACGAGCGTGTGATGTTGTCTTCGGACTGAGAACTTTGGCTGCGGCGCCCACCACTCTTAGACGGACGTGAGTAGGGGAGAACCGGGAAATTGAGATTGAGGCTCTACGTAGATCATTGGCCATCGAGAACGGCTTTTTACTCAGGGGGCCGCATCATTACCGCGAGCGCCACCGATGGCTGTGGCATGGGGTAGCCGAAGTTCACCACGGAACTCCGTTTCGGCTGGGATCGCACCAAGCGCCCTTGGATGGTCAGCCCGACTTGGAGGAGCTTCGTTGGAGCCGTTTCCTTGGGGCATGAGGTAGGCCAGAACGTCGCGAATATGAATCCTCGTTGGAGGGGTCCTCAAAGTTTCGCAACCTTCGTAGATCCACGAAGGTCGCCGCCGCGGAGGGCCAACGCCTAGTTAGGTTCGTTTTTTCGCTTCTGGTTTATGGCTTCTTCGGCAACGATAGGAGCATCTTCGCGGCTCGTCCTAGAATATGCGACGTCATCGTCTCCATAGAGCTCTGCGGCTATTCCGTGGCCGCATCTACGTTTTGAATACCCAGCTTTTCCAGCAAGAAGCTGATGTCGAGCATATCCCGATCTCGTGCTGAACTCAGCTTCATGGCAAGCAGCGTATCAGGCGAAGCGATATATGCCTTGAGCCCGTCGCCAAGGTTGATACTGATCCATTTTGCTCCTGCGGGGATGAAAGCGGTCGCGCTGGAGTTCAGCCACCCGGATGGAAGATTGCGTTCCTGGGCCATTGCTTCAATGACGCGTTCAACGTCGGCTTGGGTGTATATGAGGCATCAATGTCTTGGGTCACCCGACGGTCGTTTCCCATGAATGCGACGGCTGCCCCGCCGACCAGTCGGATCGTCGGGGTAATTCCTTTGGCACACAGCCTTGCCCCAAGCTCGCCAAGAAGTTCGCGAATCTCATCGACCGTGAAGTCTTTACTCACGCCATCTCCAGCGAATTATCTTTGAGGAAAATATTAAAATCTGCCATTGTCTTCGGGGTGCGCTTTATTGTCAGTTCCCTGAATGCGTCGCTCATACTCCGCGTGTCATCACCTGGAAACCAAGGATCCTGTAGTTTTTTACCCCACCGAGGTTTTTGTGCAGAAACTCCTTCAAGTGCAATTCGCGCGCCTGCTGCAAGCAAAGCATCAAACCGTTCGCTTCCGGTGGGGCGGGGCTTCTTGAGGCGCTCCGGCTTCAACTTTTTCAATTGTTTTAATGAATCCATTGCAATTCGTAGAGCGAATTCACCGTCACCAGAGGACAACTCGCGGGCAATATCGCGGGCCGCCTCCTCGAGGATCGTCTGAGGCGTCAGAGGAGGGGCAGCCCAGCGGATGTTCAAGGCATCGGCAACTCTAAGCGAAGCGCCCAGTTCAGCCGTCTCTTTGCCGGATTCAAGATCAAAAATGAACTTTCGGGAAAGCCCTGTTTTGTTTGCAAGCCCCTGCTGGCTCAACCCGCTTTGGATTCGGGCGCCACGGATTGCTCGCCCCAGATCTCGCGCAGTACTAATCGTTGCCATGTCTACATTATGACACCGTTCGCTAACTAAATGTAAATATGCGAGTAGATAGATTGGAAGGGGGCGTAGGTTGTGATGAGAATTTTATGGAATTTCGCACTCACTCGTTTTTAAGCGTCGTTGCGTTGTGGTTTGGTGATTGTTCCCGCGCTCCCAGAACCGTCCATACGGCAGTGAATAAATCTTCAATGGCGCTCAGCCTTTGCCTCGGGGGTGCCAGATCATCGGCCCTGCGGAACTGGACTTTGTAATTCGCCCTGGCAACAATGTCGGGATAGGACTTTCGCCCTAATGATTTGTGGACGAACGCTAGTAGGAGATCATTACAAGGTGGGAAGTTCCTCCAAGGTCCATCAAGATTCGAAGGACACGGAACGGCGATCCTGACGTAACGAATAACGGTTGCCAACCAGCAGGTGCTGAATCTCCCAAACGTTCGGGTCCCACGGTGGGATTCGAGCGCATACTCGGTGTATGGGAAAGTCCCACGGAACTTCGCAGACGGGTAAGAAGACCATGGATCGGGACACTTTACGCAGCGTGCAGCGGCCGTTGAAGCAGCTGTACCGCGAGCAGCCTCAAGCCGGAAGCATCGTATTGGAAGCCACCGGAACACTCGGAGAAGAGGGGCTTTCCTGCTCGGTGCAAACCGGCCAGGCGCTGGTGAGCGCTGGTCTGCACCCGTCCACCGGCGGGGACGGGACGCTGGCCTGTTCGGGGGATCTGCTCTTGCAGGCGCTGGTGGCCTGCGCCGGGGTCACCCTGGCGGCGGTCGCGATCAACCGCTCGCTGAGCGTTACCGGCAGCGTCCACGCCAGCGGTGTGCTGGATGTGCGCGGCACCTTGGGGCTGGACCCCGAAGCCGCAGTGGGATTCAGCTCGATCAAGTTGTCCTTCGAGCTGCAAACCGAGGCCAGCGAGCAAGAAGTAGCGCAGCTGATCGAGGCGACGGAAAAATACTGCGTGGTGTTGCAGACCTTGCGATCCCCGCTGGCCATCGAGGTCACCGCGTTAGCAAAATGACAAAGGCCCGGCTTGCTTCCCCGGCCGCCAAGCGGCAGGAAACAAACCGGACCGTGCCGCAGCTGGCTAGATCAGTTCCAGGCTCTTATCGGTAGCCGCCTTGACCTCGGCGTAGAGCGCCGGGTTCTCGTTCAGCTTGGTGCCGTAGGAAGGGATCATTTCCTTCAGCTTCGCTTCCCAGCCGGCGAACTGCTTCGGGAAGCAGCGCGAAAGCAGGCCAACCATGATCGGCGTCGCGGTCGAGGCGCCAGGGGAGGCGCCGAGCAGACCGGAGATCGAACCGTCCGAGGAGGTGATGACCTCGGTGCCGAACTGCAGGACACCGCCCTTCTTGGCGTCCTTCTTGATGACCTGGACGCGCTGACCGGCGGTGATCAGCTCCCACTGGGAGCCGTCTGCCGCGGGGAAGTACTCGGCCAGGGCCTCGTCCTTCTTGGCGCGCGACTTGAGCACCTCCTTGATCAGGTAGGTGGTCAGCGACATGTTGTCCTTGCCCACGGCAAGCATCGGGATGATGTTGTGCGGGCGCAGCGACAGCGGCAGATCCATTTGCCCGGTGGACTTCAGGAAGTTCATCGAGAATCCGGCGTACGGGCCGAACATCAGCGAACGCTTGCCATCAACGAAGCGGGTGTCCAGGTGCGGCACGGACATTGGTGGGGCGCCGACCGAAGCCTGGCCATAGACCTTTGCATGGTGCTGGTTGATGACCGTTTCATCGGTGCAGCGCAGGAACTGGCCGGAGACCGGGAAGCCGCCGAAGCCCTTGATCTCATCGATGCCTGACTTCTGAAGCAGCGACAGGGCACCGCCGCCTGCGCCGACGAAGACGAACTTGGCCTTCACGGTCTTCACTGCGCCGCTGGCCTTGTCCTTGACGGTGATTTCCCAGCCGGCGCCATCGCGCTTGAGGGTTTTGACCTTGTGGCCGTAGTTCACCGAGGCGCCCGCGGCGCTCAGCGAGTTGGTCAGGTCCTTGGTCAGGCGGCCGAAATCAACGTCGGTGCCCGAGGCCACGCGAGAGGCGGCAACCTTCTGCGCGGCGTCACGTCCCTTGGCGACCAGCGGAGTCCACTCGTTGATGGTGTCTAGATCTGTGGTGTGCTCCATTTCGCCGAACAGCGCGTTCGGCTTCAGGGCGTCATAGCGTGCCTTGAGGTACTTGGAGTGGTCCTCGCCAATGACGAAGGACATGTGCGGCAGCGCGTTGATGAAATCCGCGTCTGCAACGCGCTTGTTCTCAACTGCCCACGAGTAGAACTGGCGGGACACCTGGAACTGCTCGTTGATGCCGATTGCCTTGGCTGGGTCAACGGTTCCGTCGGCCTTGGCCGGGGCGTAGTTCAGTTCGCACAGTGCCGAGTGACCGGTACCTGCGTTGTTCCATGGTGAGGATGATTCCTCTCCGGCCTTGTCGAGGTTTTCGAAAAGACCAATAGACCAGGTTGGTTCCAGCTGGTTGATCATGGTGCCAAGGGTGGCACTCATGATGCCGGCACCGATTAGTACTACGTCAAAAGATTCGGTTGACGTTTCAGAAGGCACGAGGATCTCCATCGACAGTGATACTTTGCTCTACTACAGACTAGACCTACTAGACCACCGGTTAAAAATCCTTAACTGGAAAGTGCGGGTGAGTTAGTCATCTGCACGTCCAGATAGCTCTCATTGAGCATGGGCGAAGAAGGATAGTAAGTGACATTCGGGTTGAAGGCCAACGCCGAAATCGGAAATACCAGTGGAACCAGCGGTAGATCGGTGTTCAGCGTGGCCAAAATGGCGGTCATGGCCGCGGTGCGTTCCTCTCCCGGGGGCAAGGAACGAGCTACCAGCACCTGTGAGTCAAGTAACTTGGAGGTGTATCCGAACTCATGCTCCTTGGCGTCGAGAATTCCGGAGATAAAGTCATCCTCCAGACGGTATCCACCGGAGAAGCCCAAGAGATGCATCCCGTTGAATTCCGTCGAACGCACCGTATCCACATATCCGTCGGTCCACGCAATGGGGCGTGGCTTGATCCGAATGCCTACCGCCGCTAGATCTTCGGCCAGTTGGGCGAAGGTGCGCTCGGGCAGCGGAAGGTAGTTTCGCGAGACCCGCAGCGGGTAGGCGAACTCAATGATTTCGCCCTTATAGCCGATGTCCGCCAGCAGCTGCTTGGCCTTATCGGAACTGTGGTTCAGCGTGCCCTCCGGATCCGGGACACCGAAGGCCGGCGGCAGGATGCTCTGCGCGGACTTGGATCCCTGGAGGAAGAGATTGTCGGCTAGTCGCCCACGATTGACCGCGTGGGTGATGGCCATGCGGAATTCGGGCTTGGCCAGCCATTCGTTACGGTGGTCCAATCCGAGATACAACACCGAGAACGGGTCGCGCTGCACGACGACTTTCGCATTGCGAACCAAGGTGCGCATGATGTCGACCGAAACCATGTCGAAACCGTCGATTTCCTCGGCCATCAGCGCGCTTTCGCGGTTGTAGGGGGAGGGGATCGGGGAAACCACCACGGCTTCAGGATGGTTCGGGTTGTTGCTGAGCTTCGTTTTGTCCCAATAGTCGGCGAAGAGCTCCAGATTCACGGTGCCCTGGTCGTTGGACACGAACTTGTAGGGGCCGGTGCCGGAAGGCGCGGTGAGCAGCGCCTCGCTCGGGTTGCTTTTCGGACCTCCGGTAAGCGTATCCGGTGCGGCGATCGCCATCCCCGGCAGGGTGAGCGCTTCGATGAGCCCGGCACGGGGTCGGCGCAGCTTCAAGGTGAGAACGTATGGCTCGGTGGCCTCGACTCCGGCAAAATAGCTTGCGCTGCCGCCGAGGGATTTCCCGGTGAAAAGGTCCTGAGCGTAAATGGCCTTGAGTTTCTCCAGCTCGGCCAGGCGCTGGGTTTCGGCCGCCTGCTGCTCCTCGGTGGCCGTGGTGTCCTTGTCCAGCTTGAGCTTCAGCTCCGCTTCGGTAGGCAGCTTGGGAATGTCTTTTTCGTGGTGGAAGACGTGTATGAAGCCTTGGCTGGAGCGCAGCTGCAGGTCCTTGGGCAGCTTGACCCAGCGGTTGAAGTTCGCCACGACGGCTGCGGCATTGAATTCGCTGCCGTCGTGGAAGCGCACCCCGCGCCGCAGGGTGAAGGTATAGCGCAGGCCGTCTTCGCTCTGGGTCCAGGCTTCGGCGAGACCGGCAATTGGGCTGCCGGTATTCGCGTCGATGGAGATCAGCGTCTCGTAGACCTGGCGGGTGATGCGGAAGGATTCGTTGTCATTGGCCAATGCGGGATCCAGCGACACCGGGGGAGCGGAAGCTGCCAGGCGCAGGGTACGCGGGATGGAAGGTTCACTTGCCGACGCACTGGCGGAGGCTACGCCTTCACCGGTCTTCGAAGTGCAGGAAGCCAGCGCCAGTGTTGTCGCAGCGAGCGATCCGGTGAGCAGCAAGCGTCGCGTCACGAGATGTTGTTGCTTCGAAGGCACAGTGGTGGCTCGACTTCCTCTTGATTGCTCTCGGTTCCCAGCCGCGGTGGACCGGAAGCTTTCGCGGCGGTAAACGGTCTGGGTATTTATCAAAGATAGCGCACGCCACTAGCGGCACCCCCAGTAATTCTCGGGGTGCCGCAAAGTGGGATCAAATTGTTAGCTAAAAAGCATTAACTAGTGATCTGGTGCACAGCGTTCTCGCCAAGTTCGCCTTTTGACCATGCCGGGAGCTGCTTTTTGAGCAGGCGCACCATCCGCGGGAAGAAGGCGGCGGTATTTCCGCCGTTATGCGGCAGGATCAACGCGTTCGGGCATTGCCACAGCGGGTGGTCCGCCGGCAGTGGTTCTGGTTCGAAAACATCCGAGGCGACCGACAGTCGCCCGGAGGCAACCTCGGCGACCAGCGCGTCGGTGTCAACCACCGGACCGCGGGCCACGTTGACTATCAATGCACCATCGGGAAGCTTGGAGAGCAACTCGGCGTCCACCAGATGGTGGGTGGAGTCGTTGAGCGGAACAATCAGAATCAGCACCTCGATTTCACCGGCATGTGCGGATAGCTGGTCAATGGAGAGCACCTGGCCATGCTCGTCGGTGCGGGCGCGGGAACCGAAGCGCAACAGGTTCACCTCGAAGGGCTCCAAGCGTCTGCGGATTTCCTCGCCGATGCCGCCGACTCCGACAAGGCCCACCGTGCGGTCGGCCAAGCCGGGCCACTGCATAGGGTTCCATGCCCCTTCGCTCTGGTCGCGTACCGCCTGCGGGAAACCGCGCAGCGAAGCGATGGCTAGCCCCAGTGCCATCTCTGCGGTGGCTGCGGCGTGCACGCCGGCGGCCGTCGTGATATTTGCTCGGTCGCCAACGAGGTCAATCAGTCCGTCGTAGCCGGTGGTCTGCGTTTGTACGTGGCTGACGTTTGTTGCCCGATCGATGTTTCGCAGGCTGTGCGGTGAGGCCATATAAGGGAAGATCGTTATGTCGATCTCCTCCAGGTTCGTGGATGGCTCGTTGACCAAGTCCCAAATAACCGGCTTGAGGTTGCTTGGCAACTCGCCGACAGCGTCGAGAAGTTCTTGGGTGGGAAAGGAAACCGTGCGTTGGGTGATCATGGGATCACTGTATAAAGCAGGTGATGCCCATGGAAATAACCCCAAGTCATCTGCTGTAACGAACGTCACCGGCCGAAGGGTCCCTCTCGTTTTGCACTCTCGCCGAAAGCTGGTAAAGTTTTATCTCGTTGCGAAAGCGCGAAGCACAAAAAGCTTCTAGAACATCGCAGCGGGCGCCTCTAGCTCAATTGGCAGAGCAACTGACTCTTAATCAGTAGGTTTCGGGTTCAAGTCCCGAGGGGCGCACGGTGAAAAAGGTCGGACTTCGGTCCGGCCTTTTTGCGTACCCGGGATAAATTTTGCTCGTCGCCAAATTAGTCGCCTGACCGATGCACTGCACCGGATTCCCCTAACCACCGAAAGCTTCCGTGCGTTGAACCTCGTGAGCAACGAACAGTTGGGCGTGCCCTTTGCGCAGGAAAGCTTGATGCGGGCTGGTGCGGCCAGGAGAAATTAAAGGTCATTGCTCAATTGAAATGGGTTGAACGCGTCCGCTGAGAGGCTGCCTGGACCCCGATTGCAGAATATCGGTGCGGACCTTGGATCTTCAGCCGTCTAGCCATCTACCACGGAGGCTTGGAACCTCCAAGGCCGCTGGTGGTGTCTGTCCTCAGGTTGCCCTTCGCCCGGCGAGCCGGATCTGCAGCTGCTCGGCCGGAACATTGTTCGGCCGTGCCGAATGGCCATGCGGAGCCGTGCCATTTACGTTGCCAATTTGCTGAAATAACCTGAAATAGAAGCGAAAACATCGCTTCACAGGCAAAAACAGAAAGCAGCGTCATGGCCAAGGTCGTACTCGTTCTCTATCCCGATCCCGTGAAAGGTTTCCCAAACTTCCCTGACGACTATGCTCGCGATTCCCTTCCTGCGGTGCCGGACTATCCCAATGGGCAGACCCTGCCAAATCCAAAGGGCATCGACTTCACTCCCGGCGCCCTGTTGGGTTCGGTCACCGGCGAACTGGGACTGCGCAAGTATCTGGAAGACAACGGGCACGAACTCGTAGTGACCAGCGACAAGGACGGAGAAGATTCGGTCTTCGAACGCGAGCTGGTCGATGCCGACATCATCATTTCGCAGCCATTCTGGCCGGCCTACCTCACCGCAGAGCGTCTGGCCAAGGCCAAGAACCTGAAGATCGCCGTGACCGCAGGCATCGGCAGCGACTATGTCGACCTGACCACGGCCAACGATCTGGGTATCACGGTTGCCGAGGTCACCTACAGCAACTCGCATTCGGTGGCCGAGCACACGGTCATGCAGGTTCTGGTGCTCGTGCGGGATTTCGTTCTCCAGCACAAGATTTCCGCGGACGGCGGATGGAATATCGCCGACGCGGTGGAGCGCTCCTATGATCTGGAGGGCATGGACGTAGGCATCTTCGCGGCCGGCCGCATCGGCCGCGCGGTGATCGAGCGGCTGGCCCCCTTTGGCGTGAAGCTGCACTACAACGACCGGTTCCGCCTTCCGGCCGAGTATGAGCAAAAATACCACCTGCAGTTCCACGAGAGCATTAACGAGCTGGTCAAGCACGTTGACGTGCTCACCGTCCACGCCCCGCTGACCGATGAAACCACCGGTTTGCTCAACGACGATCTCTTGGGCACCATGCGGCGCGGTTCCTACATCGTCAATCCGGCGCGTGGGGCCATCGCCGAGGCCGATGCCATCGTTCGGGCCCTGGAGTCCGGCCGGCTCGCCGGATATGCAGGTGACGTGTGGGCCCCGCAGTCGGCTCCCGCGGATCATCCCTGGCGCACCATGGCGCATAACGCGATGACCACCCACACCTCGGGCACCTCGCTCTCCGCCCAGGCCAAATACGCCGCAGGGACCCGGGAAATCCTGGAATGCTTCTTCGAGGGCCGCGAGATCCGCCCCGAATACCTGATCGTCCAGGGCGGGGACTACGCCGGGACCGGCGCGCATTCCTACGCCGAGCCAGAAGTAGCTTCGGTTAGTGTATTCGGGCAAGGGCTTTGATACTTTGCGGGAGATTCGCTCAGGCCCGAATGCCTGCGCAGGCCGATGATGTGAAAGTAGGAGTCCATGCTTCTGACCCAGTTGGAGTACTTTGTCGCGCTGGCCCGGGAAAAGCATTTTGGACATGCTGCGGCGGCCTGCTTCGTCTCCCCGTCGGCGCTGTCCGAAGCGATCCGGAAATTGGAAACCGAGCTGGGCGTTCCGCTCGTGACGCGCGGAAGGAACTTCGAGGGACTCACCACCGAAGGCCAGCAGGCGCTGATCTGGGCGCAGAAGATGGTGGCGAACCAGCATTCGATGCTGACCGAGCTCTCCGCGGCCCGCGGAAACCTCACCGCCCGCATTCGGGTTGGAGCTATCCCTGCTGGCGGTGCGCTGGCAGCTTCGGTTTTGTCCCAGCTGGGGCGGCAGCAGCATTCGGTCACGGCCACGCTTTCCACCGGATTGAGCAGTGAGCAGATCATGGCAAAATTGCGCCGCTTTGAACTCGAAGCCGGGGTGATTCTGCCCTCCGCTGCCGATGGGCCGGATATCTTGGCCGTGGCCATCAGCGAAATTTCCCATGTGGTGGTGGCGCCCCACGGAGTTTTTCCGGCCGAAACCAAGTACGTGACCGGCTCCATGCTCCGCGATGTCCCGTTGGCCTTGCTGTCTCCGGCGATGCGTGCCCGGCAGCAGCTGGATCTGCGATTTGCGGAGCATGGAATTGAACTGCGCCCGCGCTTTGACGTCGATTCCGTTGAGGCCCTGCTCAACCTTGTCGCCCAGGGTCCGTGGGTCACCGTGATTCCCGAATCTGCCATCACCAAGCATCCGCCGCAGGCAAATATTCGAGTCCTGCCGCTCACCGAGCCGCATGTCGCAATTTCCTTGGCCGTAGTGCGACTGGCTCAAAAACCCGTTTCCGCAATTTCGCGAGCCCTCGACTCGGCGATTGGATCAGTGTTGCCCGCGACCTGACCCACTCGCTGCACAGGGCCCTCACCTTGAAAGGCCCGCTTATGAGGCACTCGATTCACCCGTTACTCCGCCACCTGCAACCTGCGATGGCCTGGAGGCATGTCCTGTGGGCCTCGCTGGGTAGCTTTCTGGCCATCGCCGCCTTGTCCTGGGTGGGCAATAGCGTTGGATCACCGATTCTGATCGCAGCCTTCGGCTCTTCCTGCGTCCTGGTCTTTCTGCTGCCTTCCTCGCCCATGGCGCAACCGGTCAGCTTGGTCGGTGGCCACCTGGTCTCCGCATGCTGCGGATTGCTGGTCCGAACCTACTTGCCCTCCGCGTGGTGGAGCATCGCTTTGGCGGTGGGCTTGTCCATCGCAGCCATGGCGTTGCTGCGCGTGACCCATCCGCCGGCAGGGGGAAACCCCATTGGGATACTGCTCGCGAACGAAGGCTGGAGCTACCTGGTGGTTACGGTGCTGCTCGGCTCCTTGATCGTCGCGGTATGCGGCATGGTGTTCCGCGTGTTCCCGCTGGCGAAGAGTGAGTCCCGTGCGGAACCCGAGCAGCAAATCACCGAAGAAGACCTGGATCAACTCACGCGGTGAGCCATCGAGGGTGCCGTCAATGCCCCGTGACGGCAACCCTTGGCGCCGCCGAAAAGCCGCAACTGCATGGCAGGACGCCCCCTGTTGTGATCCATTGCACGGGCGAACTTTTAGTTAATTTTTGGAAATCCCGCTCGCCAGAATTCGAAAAAGCGCCACTGACTAGGCGTTATTATTGTTCAGGGGGTGCGGTTGGCCGATTTTCCTTTTTGGGTGCCTTCTGTCTATGATTATCTACGTCGCAACGACATGAACCGGAAACGGACTAGTCAGAGCGAAGTAAGCGCCTCTAGCTCAATTGGCAGAGCAACTGACTCTTAATCAGTAGGTTTCGGGTTCAAGTCCCGAGGGGCGCACAATGAGATCCGACCTGAACTATCAGGTCGGATTTTTTG
This sequence comes from Arthrobacter sp. MYb221, assembly GCF_002979835.1. Taxonomy (NCBI): domain Bacteria; kingdom Bacillati; phylum Actinomycetota; class Actinomycetes; order Micrococcales; family Micrococcaceae; genus Arthrobacter; species Arthrobacter sp. MYb221. The sequence continues at coordinate 72,341 of NZ_PCPW01000011.1, forward strand.
TATATCCACGGAAAAGGGGTTCTACGAATGAGCAATGAAGCCACTACGCCAACTCGCTTGGCTGCGGGGGATCAGGCGCCAGACTTCACATTGCGCGATGCCGAGGGCAATGAAGTGACCTTGTCCAGCTTCCGCGGCAAGAAAGCGATCGTGTACTTCTACCCGGCGGCGTCCACTCCTGGCTGCACGAAGCAGGCCTGCGATTTCCGCGACTCGATCCAGTCCCTGAAGGGCCTGGGCTACGAGGTTCTCGGAATCTCCCCGGACGGTGTTACCAAGCTGGCGAAGTTCGCCGCCAAGGAAGAGCTCAACTTCCCGCTGCTGGCCGACGAGGACCATGCGGTTGCCGAAGCCTATGGCGCCTGGGGCGAAAAGAAGAATTATGGCCGCACCTACGAGGGGCTGATTCGCTCGACCATTGTGGTCGACGAGCAGGGTCTGGTTTCCCTGGCGCAGTACAACGTTCGTGCCACCGGTCACGTTGCAAAGCTGCGTCGTGACTTGGGGATTGATCCAAAGTAGAAGCACGGTTCGCCGATTTTATATCTGCGAATTATTCCGCTAGACTGGTTGAGGTCGAGTTGCCGGACTTCAAGTCAGGTGTAGCGCGAGCGAGTATGGCGGAATTGGTAGACGCGCTGGATTTAGGTTCCAGTGTCTTCGGACGTGAGAGTTCAAGTCTCTCTACTCGCACCAACCACACAAAACCTCCCGAACTAGCAAAGTTCGGGAGGTTTTGTGCATCCTGCAAGGTGGCCGCTGGCGTGCGGGGCGGTGCAATAGCCAGGATCCTGCTTATTGCCGCAGGCCGGGGGAGTAGGCTTTGGAAGAGCAATCCCGCGATCGGGATGGCTGAAGGTGATTATTCAAGGGGTGGAATGTGGAGCGCGAAAAGCTGCCCACGATGTATAGCTTGGCGCAATCGGACCCGGAGCAGGCGCTCATACCCCGCGCTGGCATCCCGGCACAGGACCTCGCCCAGATCGAGCGCATCATGGCCGAACTGGGGCGGATGCGTGCGGTGGAGCGGCGCATCATGCACAGCGCGCAGAGCTTCATGAAGCTCAACGAAACGGATATGCGCGCCATTCGCCAGCTCATTTCCGCAAAGCATGCCGGGCAAGCGGTGACCCCTGGATTGCTCGCCCGCCATTTGGGGGTCACCACCGCCTCGGTGACCAAGATGATCGACCGGCTCGTGGCCGGCGGGCATGTGGTGCGCAAGGCGCACCCCACCGATCGGCGCTCCTGGCAGGTGGAAGTCAGCGAAGAAACGCATCTGGCCGCCCGCGAGCAGCTGGGGCGCCACCACGCCAAGCGATTCGACGTGGCCCTGGGGTTGAGCGCCGAAGAACGCGATGTGGTGATCCGCTTCCTCGCCGGCACCTCCGATGCCCTGCAGGACAGCCTCTACGGGGTCGAGCCCGAAGCCTCCGAGTCCGGCGAATAACTCCCTAGGCCGGGGTGCTCTCGTTTTCGGCCTGCGTTATGATGCTGCGCAGCATCGAGGAGAAGATCAGGCCGTGGAACGGGTACACGGACCACCAGTAGAGCCGTCCGGCGAGCCCGCGCGGGAAGAAGATGGCCCGTTGGGTCAGCCGCACCTTTCCGGCCTCCTGGTCGCTGAGCCGGAATTCCAGCCAGGCCCGTCCGGGCACGCGCATTTCGGCGCGCAGGCGCAGCAGCTGGCCCGGTTCCAGGGCTTCGACCCGCCACCAGTCCACCACATCTCCCAGCGCCAGCTTTTCGCGTTGCCGCCGTCCGCGGCGCAGGCCTACCCCTCCGGCTAGCTTGTCCAGCAGCCCGCGGGCCTTCCAGAGCAGCGGGAAGGAGAAGTAGCCGGACTCTCCGCCGATGCGGCCAAGCACCGTGAACAGCCCGGCGGCGCTTGCCGCGCTGTCCTGGGTTCGCTCATCGACGTAGACCCGGTGCCCGGCCCACTCGGGGTCCGAAGGCAGCGGATCCGCGGGGGCCGAAACGGGGTGCGCCGTAGCCCAATTGGTGTCCACCGAGTCGGTGCGGATCTTCTCCAAGGCCAGCGCGACCGCGCGTGGATAGTCCGTCAGCCCGCCTTCGGGGCGGTCGATCAGCTCATCGATGGCCCGGTTGCGCACCAGGCAATCGTGCTGCAGCGAATCAACCAGCGCGCCGGCGAGGGTATGCGGCAACGGAGTGACCAGGTTAACCCAATGCGAGGCCAGCCGCGGCGTCAGCAGCGGAAGCGGTATCACCCACGGCTTGCGCAGTTCCGCCTGGACGGCGTAGCTGCGCATCAGCTCGGCGTAGCTGTAGGCAAGCGGGCCGCCAATGTCATAGGTCCCCCAGCTGCCGGCCGGCAGTTCCGCGCAGCGCGCCAGATAATGCAGGGCGTCGCGCACCGCGATGGGCTGGACCTTGTTCAGCACCCAGCGCGGCGCGGGCATCACCGGCAGCACGTCGCTCAAATGCCGGATCATTTCGAAGCTGGCGGAGCCCGAACCGATCACCAGGCCCGCCTGCAAGGTGAGCAAGGGGACCGGGCCGGATCCGAGGATCCGGCCCACCTTGGCCCGGGAGGCCAGATGGTCGCTGAGTTCGCCCTCGGGATGCAGCCCGGAGAGGTAGACCAGCTGTCCCACCGAAGCCTCGGTGGCCGCTTTCAGCATGCTGTGCGCGCACCGTTCCTCGGCGGCCATGAAATTCTTGGTGCTGGACATCGAATGCACCAGGTAATAGACCACGTCCGCTCCGGCGCAGAGCCGTGCGACCGCCGAGCCGTCCTCCAGGGTTCCGGAGACAACCTCTACCTGCTCGCGCCAGGGGACGTCGCGCAGCCGGTCGGCGCTGCGCGTGAGCACGCGCACCCGGTGCCCGCGTTCGAGCAGCAAGGGGACTAGCCGCCCGCCGATGTATCCGGTCGCGCCGGTGACCGCAATGGTGCTCATGGCTGGCTCAATTCTTCTCGGCCGCGCAAGCGCAGGGCGACTCCGGCCGCGCAGAGCAGCAGCAAGGCCGCGGCCGCCAGCGCCGAGTAGCCGACCAGTTCGGACTCATTGGACCCGGTGAGCCGGCTATGCCCAATCCAGGCAATGCCCCAAGCCATGGCCAGCGCCGTGTAGAGCTTTCCCCTGCAGTACCAGCAGACCGCCACCGCGATAATCACGGCAAGCGCCAGCATAACCAGTGCCGCAACCGGAGCCCATGCGGCGTTTTCTCCCACGCCCCAGGAGGAGAGCAGCGCCGAGACATTGGCAATGCTTGCCACGTTCACCCAGCCCAGATAGACGCCGAAGGTCAGCCACATGATCCAATGCTCGGCCCGCGAGCTGCTGGAGAAGCGCACCAGCCGGACCAGGATCCAGATCAGTACCAGCAGCAGCGCAAAAATCACCACGACGCTCAACGCCAGCAGGTCGAATTGCACCACCGCGATCCAGGCCGCGTTCAGCAGCGCGGAGGCCGCCACCGGCAGGCGCAGTGCCCTCAGGGTTTCCGAGCGCCGCCCCGCGGGCAAGGCCTGGTAGACGGCGAACACCGCAAGCCCCAGATAGATGAAGCTCCAGATGGAGAATGCCGGACCGGAAGGGGCTAGCAAGGTTGAATCGGCACCGAGGTAGCCGCCGGCAGCATCTTGGATGGAGGTGCCGCCCAGGGCGCCGCTGCCGATGAACGCCGCCGTGATCGCCGCGCCCAGAGCCGCGATTTCCAGAATCACCGTAGGCCAAGGGGCCATCGATGCGCTGTGTTGTGGTTCTTTCATGATCCGCTCCTCGCGGTTGGTGGGCCAAAGATCTTGAAACTGGAGTCGACAAATGAAGATACTTAAACCATGATGTATCTAGCGAAGCTAATAATCAACCTAGCGAGAGAAGTTCTTCATGGCTACCACCGCGGACCCCAGGTCCTCTAGCGTGCTGCGACTCATGCGCCAATTCCAGCATGCCTACGCGGCGGCCGAGGACGAATACCGCAGGGAACTGGGCCTGAACGACACGGATCTGCGGGCGTTGAACGCGCTGGGAGTCGATAAGCAACTCGGTCCCGGACAGCTTGGTGCCAAGCTTTCGGTCTCCACGGCGGGAATCACCTCCGTGCTGGACCGGCTCGAGGCCCATGGCTACATTCGCCGCCAGGACCATCCCCAGGACCGGCGCAAGAAGCTGATCTTGCAGGGAGCGAACTTTCCCGGCCTCCCGGAGCAAGCCGCGGGAAGCCTGCGCGGAATCTACCGGGCCTTCCGGGAACTGGACGAGCAGCAACAGCACACGGTGCTTGGCTTCCTGCATGAGGCCTGCCAAGCGTTGGAATCCGACACCGAAACCCACCTATGGAGCAAAGGGCCATGACCATCCACGCCACCTCACACACGGCACCTTCGAGCAAGGACCCCGGATTGCCCGGCTTTGCCGACACCCGGACACTGGCCGAAATCCGCCGGCATCTGGAAACCATCCTGGACCAGGCCAAGGCACGGGCCGGCGCCTATTCCCCGCACACCGCGCAGCTCTGGGAGGCGATCGCGCGCAGCGTGGAACACGGAAAACTCACCCGCCCGGCCCTGGTGTTCCTCGGATACCAGGCGTTCGCCGGGGCGGACCCGGGCCGCGCGAAGGATCTGGCCTGCGCCTTCGAGCTGCTGCATACCGCCCTGCTGATGCATGACGACGTGATCGACCGCGACTACATGCGCCGCGGCCGGCCGACCCTGTCGGCGCACTACCGCGACCAGGCGCTGGCCGCCGGACGGTGCGCGGCCGATGCCGAGCACCTCGGCAACAGCGCCGCGGTGATCGCCGGGGACCTGCTGCTGGCGGAGGCGATCAAGCTGGCCGCCCGCGCCGGGCACGGCCTGGACTGCGAGGCAGCCGTGGAGGAGGCCTTCCACCAGGCCATCGCGCAGGCCGGGGCCGGTGAGCTCGAAGACCTGCTCTACTCGCTGCTAGAAGAGCCGGCCACCACCGGGGAGGTCTTGCGCATGGAAGAGCTCAAAACCGCCGCCTATTCCTTCCAGCTTCCGCTGCAGGCCGGAGCCCTGCTCGCCGGAGCCAGCGCGCAGCAAGCCGCGCGGCTCGGCGCGGTGGGCTGCCAGCTGGGCATCGCCTACCAGGTGATCGACGACGTGCTGGGGACCTTCGGGGAGCCGGAGGCCACCGGAAAGCCCAACGACTCGGATCTGCGCGAAGCCAAGAGCACCATTCTGATCTCGCTGGCCAGCGAACAGGAGGGCTTCAGCTCGCTGCTGGCCTCCTACCGGACCGGGCACAGCGATATGGCCACCCTGCGCCACGCCCTGGAAGAATCCGGAGCCGAGCAGTTCGCCCGCAAACTCGCCAACGAGCTCTGCGCCTCCGCCACCCGTTCGGCCACCTTCCTGCGCCTGCCTGCCGCCGCGCAACGCATGCTGCACGAATGCACCGCCCTGATCCTCTCCCGGAGCAACTGAGCCATGGAACCTACAGATCTGGAGCGCTACGCGGACACCGCCCAGCGCAGCGCCCGCGTGGTGATCGGCTCCTACTCGACCTCCTTCTCGCTGGCCTGCAAAATGCTGGACCGGGACACGGCCAGGCATATCGCCAACATCTACGCCCTGGTCCGGCTGGCCGACGAGGTGGTCGACGGGGTAGCCCGCGAAGCCGGGCTGGATGCCCGGCAGGTCGCCGCCGCCCTGGAGGCGCTCGAAGCGGAAACCGAGCAGGGCCTGGACAGCGGGTACAGCACCAACCTGCTGGTGCACGCATTCTCCGCCACCGCCCGGGCCACCGGCATCGGCACCGAGCTGACCCGCCCGTTCTTCGCCTCCATGCGCGCGGATTTGCTGCGCAGCGCGCACGACGCCGAATCCCTGGAGCAGTACATCTACGGATCGGCCGAGGTGGTGGGGCTGATGTGCCTGCAGGTGTTCCGTGCCATGCCCGGAAGCCAGCGAAGCCACACCCCGGAGGCCACCGCCGCCGCCCGGAGCCTGGGCGCGGCCTTCCAGAAGGTGAATTTCCTGCGCGATCTGGCCGCAGACAGCCAGCAGCTGGGACGCAGCTATTTCCCGGGCGACCCGGCGCAGGGTTTCTCCGAAGCGCAGAAATCCGCGCTGGTGGCCGAGATCTACGCCGACCTTGCCGTCGCCGAGCGCGGCATCGCGCTGCTTCCGCCCGGCGCGGCACGCGCGGTGCGCATGGCCCACGATCTGTTTGCCGAACTGAACCGGCAGCTCGAACGTACCGCGGCCAGCGAGCTGCTCACCCGGCGGATCTCCGTCTCGACCCCGCGCAAGGCCCTGATCGCGGCCAGGACCATGCTCGGCACTATTTCTAGGAGCAGCAAATGAGCACTTCTTCCTCCCGCGTCGTGGTGATCGGCGCCGGGTTCTCCGGGCTGGCCAGCGCCGGGCTGCTGGCCGCCAGCGGGCACCAGGTGACCGTGCTCGAGCAGCACCCCACCCTCGGCGGGCGTTCCGGACGCCTGCAGCGCGCTGGCTTCCGCTTCGACACCGGTCCCTCGTGGTACCTGATGCCCGAGATCTTCGAGCACTGGTTCAATTTGATGGGCTCGCGCGTGGAAGAGCACCTGGAGCTGCGCGAGCTGCCGGTGGGCTACCGGACCTTCTTCGAAGACGGCGCCGCGCCGGTGGACGTGGGCACCGGCGACGCGGTCCGGGAACTCTTCGAGGAGCTGGAGCCCGGATCCGGCGCGGCGCTGGATGAATACCTGGCCCAGGCCGGCACCAGCTACGCGCTGGCACTGAAGCATTTCCTCTATGACGACTTCCGCTCCTTGAAGGGACTGCTCAACCCTGGACTCGCGCGCCATGCGCGGAGCCTCGCGCCGCTGCTGGCCAGCAACCTGCAAAGCTACATTGCCAAGCGGTTCGGCAACCGGCAGCTGCGCCAGATCCTCGGCTACCCGGCCGTTTTCCTCGGCTCCAGCCCGCGGCGCACCCCGGCCCTGTACCAATTGATGAGCCACCTGGATCTGGTGGACGGAGTGAAATACCCGATGGGCGGATTCGCAGGCCTCGCGGACGCCATGGGCCAGCTGTCCATCTCCCGGGGCGCCACCGTGCACCTGGGCGCCACGGCGACGAAGATCGAAACCGGGAAACGCCCCGGACCCGCGGTGGAAGCGGTGCGCTGGGTCGATGCCAATGGCAGTCTGCAGCGCACCGAAGCGGACGTCGTCATCGGCGCCGCGGATCTGCACCACCTGGAGGGCGAGCTGCTGGACCCTCAATTGCACAGCCACCCGGCGAAAAGCTGGAAGTCCAAGGACCCCGGCCCCAGCGCGGTGCTGCTCTGCCTGGGCATCTCCGGCCGGCTCCCGCAGCTGGAGCACCACAACCTGCTGTTCACCCGCGACTGGGATGATAATTTTGCCCGGATCCACGAAGGCCGCGAACTGGGCGAGCAGACGAGCATCTACGTCTGCAAGCCCAGCGCCACGGACCCTGGCGTTGCCCCGGACGGCCATGAGAATCTATTCATCCTCGTTCCCGCGCCGGCGCTGCCCGAATGGGGCAGCGGGGGAGCCGATGGGCAAGGGGATCTCAGGGTGGAGCAGGTCGCGGACGCGGCCATCGACCAGCTGGCCGCCTGGGCAAGGATCCCGGACCTGCGCGAGCGCGTGGTGGTGCGCCAGAGCATCGGACCGGCGGACTTCCTCACGCAATACGGCGCCTTCCGCGGTTCCGCCCTCGGCCTGGCCCACACCTTGGGGCAAAGCGCGATGCTGCGCCCGGGCAACCAGAGCAGCAAGGTGGCCGGGCTCTACTTCGCCGGCAGTTCGGTGCGCCCGGGGATCGGGGTGCCGATGTGCCTGATTAGCGGGGAGCTGGCCGCCAAGGCGGTGAACGGCATCGGCACGCCCGGCGCCATCGAGCAGGCGCAGTGGGCGCGATTGTGCGGAGCGGGCCGATGACCTATCTGCTGATCTTGCTGGGGCTCATCGTTTGCATGGGGCTGCTCGATGCGCGCTTCAGGCTCTTTGTCTTCGCCAAGCCCTGGGCCGCGCTGGCTAGCCTGGTGCTGGGAACTGCCTTCTTCCTGCTCTGGGACGTGATCGCCATCGCCCAAGGCATCTTCCTGCACCTGGACTCGGCGCTGATGACCGGGATCATGGTGGCCGAGCAGCTGCCGCTCGAAGAGGTGTTCTTCCTGTTCTTCCTGTGCTATTCGACAATGATCGTGGTCAACGGGGTTGCGCTGCTGCGCCGGCCGCAAGCCGCTGCGCGGCCACGCCGGGAAGGAAAAGGAAATGTTTCTTGAATTGGGTTTCTGGTTTACGGCCCTCGCCGCCCTCGCCCTGCTCGGTGCCCTGCTGCGCCGGCGGATCAGGCCGGCCGCCGTGCTTCCGGTCTTGGGGCTGGGACTGCTGATCATGGCGCTGCTCACCGCGATCTTCGACAATGTGATGATCGCGGCGGGACTGTTCGACTATGGCGAGCAGACCTTGCTGGGAGTGCGCATCGGACGCGCCCCGATTGAAGACTTCCTCTACCCGTTGTGCGCGGTACTGCTGATGCCCGCCCTGTGGTGGCTGCTCGGCGGGAAGCCCACGGCAGAGCATAAAAACCAGGGGAGCGGTAAATGATCCGCGCAATCCTCGCCACCTCCCGACCCATCTCCTGGGTGAATACCGCCTACCCCTTTGCGGCCGCCTACCTGATCGCCGGGCAGCGCCTCGACTGGCTGCTGGTGGTGGGGACGGTCTTCTTCCTGTTCCCGTACAACCTGCTGATGTACGGGGTCAACGACGTCTTCGACTACGAATCGGACCTGCGCAATCCGCGCAAGGGCGGCGTGGAGGGCGCGGTGCTGTCCAGGGATGCGCACCGCACGATCCTCTCCGCCTGCCTGGTCATTTCGCTTCCGTTCATCGCGCTGTTGGCCCTGGGCGGGACCGCGCTGTCCAACGCGGTGCTGGCGGGCAGCGTGGCCGCGGTGCTGGCCTACAGCGCACCGCGGCTGCGCTTCAAGGAACGCCCGGGGCTGGACTCGCTGACCAGCGCGGTGCACTTCGTGTCCCCGGCGGTCTACGGCTGGGTGCTGGCCGGCAGCGGCTTGACCCTCACCCAGTGGTGCGTCTTCGGCGCGTTTTTGCTTTGGGGGATGGCAAGCCATGCGCTGGGGGCCATCCAGGACATCATCCCGGACCGGGCCGGGGCGCTGGGCTCGATTGCCACGGTGCTCGGCGCGCGGCTCACGCTGCACCTGGTGCTGCTCGCCTATCTGCTGGCCGGGGCGGTGCTGCTGCTGGGGCTGTCCTGGCCTGCGGCCGGCGCGGGCCTGCTGGCAGTTCCCTACGTGCTCAACGCGCTGCCGCATCTGGCGGTGAGCGATGCAAGTTCCGCGGCGGTGAATGCCGCATGGAAGAGATTTCTCTGGATCAATTACCTCTGCGGCTTCCTGCTCACTATGCTGATTATTTACACCACCATGTTCGCGTAGCCCAAGAGGCAGAGAAGGAAGTGCAGCATTCTATGGACGTCATCTTGCTTTCCGAGGATGGCGAACCGATCGGTTCGTGCCCGAAGGAACTAGTGCACACGGAAAACACCCCGCTGCACCAGGCCTTTTCCTGCTATCTGTTCAACGCGCAAGGACAGCTGCTGGTCACCCGCCGCGCCCTGTCGAAGCTGACCTGGCCCGGGGTTTGGACCAACTCCTTCTGCGGCCACCCGGTGCCGGGCGAAGCCCTGGCGGATGCGGTGCGCCGGCACGCGGCCCATGAGCTCGGTGCGCGCATCGCCGACCCCCAAGTGGTGCTCGCGGAGTTCGCCTACCGCGCCGTGGACGCCAGCGGCATCGTGGAGAATGAACGCTGCCCGGTCTTCATCGCCACCCTGGACAATGAGCTGGCGCCCAACCCGGAGGAGGTCATGGACTACCAGTGGGTCGAGCCGGACAAGCTGGAAGCCGCCGTGCAAGGCACCCCGTGGGCCTTCAGCCCGTGGATGGGCTGGCAGCTGGCCGAATTCTCGCCGCGCCCCAATCCCTGAGTCCTCGCGTTTTCCCGCGTCCCGAGCGGCCCGTTGGCACCCAGCCAAGCCAGGGGTTTGGTAGGGCACTGTACCGTGGGTTGTATGGGGCGGTCCGTTGTGGCCTGTCCCACATAGAAAGAGAAAACCACGCATGGATTCGACTAATGGCCTTTCACTAGGTGTCATCGCAACTTCGCAGAAGACGGACGAACGGCGCCTGCCGATCCACCCGCTGCACTTTGAACGGATCGATGAGAACTTCCGAAAGCGGATGATGGTCGAGACCGGCTACGGCCTGCCCTGCGGCATCGACGACGAACAACTCGCCCCGCTGGTGGGCACCATCGCCACGCGCAGCGAAATCATGCAAACCGCGGACATCCTGCTCTTGCCCAAGCCGCAGCACGCGGATCTCGAAGAAATGCGGGTGGGGCAAACGCTGTGGGGCTGGCCGCACTGCGTCCAGGACCAAAAGCTCACGCAGCTGGCGGTGGACAAGAAACTGACGCTCATCGCCTTCGAAGCGATGAACCACTGGGGCAGCGACGGAAGCTTCGGGCTGCACGTCTTCCACAAGAACAACGAGATCGCCGGCTACGCCTCGGTGCTGCACGCCATGCAGCTGTGCGGGGTCACCGGCGACTACGGGCGCCGGCTCTCGGCGGTGGTCATCGGCTTCGGCGCTACCGCTCGCGGGGCGGTCACCGCACTGCGCGCCCATGGCATCAACGAGATCCAGGTGCTCACCTCCCGCGCCGTGGCGGCGGTAGCCTCGCCGATCCACGCGGTGACGATGGTGCAGTTCGAGCACGAAAGCGGGCCGCATCTGAGCGAAGTGATCACCGACGAAGGCAAGGTCCCCTTGGCTCCGTTCCTCGCCGAGAGCGACATCGTGGTCAATTGCACCCTGCAGGATCCCAATGCCCCGCTGATGTACCTGAGCACCGAGCAGCTGGAGGCCTTTTATCCCGGAAGCATCATCGTCGATGTGTCCTGCGACGAAGGCATGGGCTTCGAATGGGCCAGGCCGACGTCCTTCGCCGAGCCGATGTTCAAGGTGGGGCCGAATATCAATTACTACGCGGTGGATCATTCGCCGTCGTATCTGTGGAACTCGGCCAGCTGGGAAATCAGCCTGGGGCTGCTTCCGTTCCTCGAAGAGGTCATGGGCGGTCCTCAACTGTGGAAAGAGAACAAGACGCTCGCGCACGCCATCGAGATCCAGGACGGTGTGGTCAAGAACCCGGCCATCCTGGAGTTCCAGAAGCGCCACGCGCAGTATCCGCACGAGCTGGCGCGAAGCCAAGCATAGGCTTGGGGGATCGCTAGCCACTAACGGTAGCTAGCCATCGAATGTGCAATGCCCCTGCGCCAGCCGGATTCATCCGGCGCAGGGGCAAAACACATGCTCCTAGGCGATGCGCAGCGCGAAATGCGCAGAGAGTTGTTGCCGATTGCGCGTCCCGGTCTTTCGAAATAGCCGCGTAAGCCTCGCTTCGACCGCGCTGACTGATATGAACAACTCATCAGCGATGCCCTTGTTTGTTAGGCCTTGGCGAACCATCGAGACCAACTGGTTTTCTTCATGAGTCAGCAACTCCAGCTCGGGTTCGGACGTCGGTGCGTCGTCTACCTTTGACAGTAGTTTTACAACGCTATCGGCCCAACCTAGGGCACCAATATTGCGGTAAATTGTCTTGGCCGCGATGAACTGCTTCACCGCTTGGCTTTGGCGGCCCATGAAGTCCAAGCGCACACCATAGCAGTGGTGGATTCTTGCAAGTTCCAACAAACTGTCGCCAGGCTGCCAGGTTTCCAGCAACGATTGAAAGCGTGAGAGGGCCACTTCGCCGGGCAAGGCAATGGCTTGGGCACGACGCAGGAGCAACTTCGCCTGGCGGCTCTTCACCGACGCCATCAGAGATTGCGTTGCACGAAATTCATTGGCGGCCTGTTCGGGATGATTGGCCGAGGCTAGGGCCTCGATCAGGTTCACGCAGGTTTCCACATACTGGGTATTAACTATCTTCCGGTACGTGAGTTGCGTGTGCTGGAAATGCGTAGCGGCTTCGTCGAATCTGCCGCTCATCAGTGCATGGAGACCCGCCAATTCGGTGACTCTGCTGGCGTAAATCGAGGGGATCTCGTCATGGGCGTAAGGACGAAGCGAATCAAGGATAGGCATCGCCTTGTCCGCGCGGTTCTTCATGAGCCAGTACCAAGCATTAATAATTCGAGGCAACGGACGCATCAACCCTGCGTTAGCCGAAGAATTCCACCGTTCAACGGCTTTCAAACCACGGGGAACATCGTGGGCCTTGATTGCCAATTGTGCGTCGTAGAGCAAGCCCAGAGATTTATATAAAGGTACGCCATGCGCACCACTTAATAGTCGTGCCAAGGTGGCTCGCGCTTGCTCGTGCTGACCGAGCTCCGAGAGCGCCGATGCGACAGTCAAGTAGGTGATTTCATGCACTTCGCCTGGCTTCGCGCGGCTGATCACTTGCGATTCCGACAGGATTGGATCAAAGTTTTGGGTGTATGAGTCGTGCACCATCCGCGCCTGCAAAAATCGTGGTGTCCCGTCTGAATCCGCTTTGGTGAATAGCTCTTTGGCGCGGCGCAGATCCGCACCGGCATCTTCCAATTGGCCGTTCAAACAAAGCGCGAGAGCACTCATGCTCAGCAAGTTTCCGCACAATGCGTGATGTTCGCATTGATGTTCATCAACTGCGCTATAAATCCTTGATGTCGGAATGAAGGTTCCTTTAAGAGCCATCAGTTCCAACTCCAGGGTCATTAGTTTGAGCTTTTCACTGGAAGTCATTTCCAGCGTCAAGGTGTATTGGGTGTAGCGCTGTGCAATTCCAAGTTGACCGCTGCGCAGCAGCTGCAAGATGTAGGCGAGTAGTTCGGGAACAGGGTTCTCTTCCTCGAGCCGGACTAGCGCCCATTCAACGAATTCGATGGCAGCGTGGATTCTGCCTCGTTTGAGTAGCTCAATGGCGGCGATGATGAGTTCTCCGGACGGGGCCATCGAATCGTCAAGGTGGCTTTCGTGAAAGAGCTTCAGTGCCGGCGTCTCAGATATCTCGGCGACATGCTTATGCAGTTGGATCCGGTTCGGACAATCGGCGCTCCAGAACAAACGGCTGCGCATCAAAAGATCCGGAAGGCTTAGCATATCCTCGTGCAGTGAGACGATCCCGGCAGTGACTAGTTCGCGGAGGTCGAAGCTGGTTACCTCCGGCAGCTTCAAGGCGCTGGCATATGAGATCAGAGGACCAATAGCAATATAACGCAACGCGTTGATCTGCGCAGGAGTAAACTGCGCATGCAAGTCACTCATAGTCGCGCTGGATTCTTGCCTTGGACGATAGGGAATCGCCAGTGGCCAGTGGTTCTCCAATTGCGCATCTGTTAGCGACTTGACATGTTCGACAATGGTTCCAGGATTACCGTGAGCGAATTGTGCTAGCACTTCGGCCACGGAATCCTGAAGGTCGACGATGCAGTGGTCTTTGGCGACCTGCTTCAGGGTTGTAGGATCCATTCTGTCCAAGCTGTACCTCCGAAAGGCTTCGAAGGGCTCGGGAACGCGATCCGTGCTGATTGTCGTAATAAAGCTGACGCGATTTCCCTGCATGCGACTGGCGAGAAAACCGATAATTCGCTGACTGGCAGCATCCATTAAGTCTAAATCGTCAATGAGAAAAACCATTTCGGGTTCTACCTTCTCAACGAGCTCTTGGTGCAGGGCCATAGCAATTTGGTAGCAGTCCACCTGGGCATCTACTGCGTTGGGAAATAGCTCGGTGACTTTTGGCGATAGTTTGAGCGGGACGGCGCAAAGAAACGACAAAAGTCCAGACAACGGCCATGAGGTTTCATGCTTACTCGATCGAATTAACCGGTGCGGTTGACCGTTGAGTTGTTGCCCAATCTGCTCTAAAGTCCAGGACTTTCCCAATCCCGGCCCTCCGGAAATGATCGCCGCACGATCGCGATATCCGTGAGTAAACTTTCGAAGCTTGGCCAGAAGCTGTTGGCGATTACGCATGGCAACCCCTCGCAGATTGAGAAGTTGTCGAAAAAATGGTGCTCAGAGGCAGAAATAGCATGGATAGTACTCCCCAAAGTACAGTTGTTGCGCCATCAACTTTGCGAGTTGTAGCGGTAGTGAATGCACTACTCCCCAGTAGGCAATTCACAAACGACTTGATTTTATAGCTATTTCAAGAATATGACCTAAAAACAATTTGCGCAAAAACTATAGCTCACTTGTCCGTAATATTTTCCTTCCTTCTCGCTTTAATTTATTAGAAATTATCCTCGGGTTTGCATGCACATGGTTGAAACGTTAAGTCGATCCGATTGCTGCGAGCAGGCCCCGGGCTAGCGGGCATCATCATAAAATGTTTCCCCCTGATCGGATATGGCAGGGGGCAAGAAACGCCGGGTCGGGCTGTTCCAGATGCCAGTGGATCCCGAACGCAAGGATCGAATCAAGGTAGCAATGCACAGGTATGAATCCACCACGCGCAGAAACGGGAAGAGCGGCGCCATCCAAAGGTAAGACATGCGACGGGTCATTACCACAGCAAAGAGCGTCAGCAATAATTCAGGAATGAGAAGCCCCAGAAGGAGTGCATAAGGGGGCAATACTCCAGATAGCGTGGTGATCACACCGTTCGGGTCTGCCCAGAAGTTCAAAGCTACTTCAGCAGCGGCGCTGACCAGCAAAGCGGGAAGTAGTAGCAAGAAGAACAGCGAGCAGCTCACCAACTCAACAATGTACAGCGCCTGAACTGCCCAGAATTTGCCGATGTGTAGCCCATGGCGTCGAACAGTCTGCCAATAGCCCAGCGTCCAGCGTCGCACCTGATTGATGTAATCGCCGAGATTATCTGGATCTTGGGTGTAAGCCACGGCGGCACCAGGATGGAAAGCCACGCGTCCCAACTTCTTGGCGTGGACTTCGAAGGTCATGTTGAAATCTTCAATGGTTAGCCCTTCTGCCGCAATATCGATTTCAGGGAGTATTCGAGCCCGATACATGCTCGCAAATCCAGGAACAATGTTGACCACGTTGGCTTTCTTAGCCGCCTGGCCATACTTCACGAGCACCTGCACGAATTGGTAGAGACGTTCACGGTAAGCCACCAGCACCTTGCCCATGAGGGTTGCCGGTGCCGGGTCAAAGATCGTTCGGGCCCGCCCTGCGACTGCCACGACCTGCGGGTCTGCGAATTGCGGAAGACCGGTTGAAAAGTAATCGGGGGAAAGCTGGGTATCTGCGTCCAGCAGCATCACAACTTCGAATCCGGAGTCCAGCTGGAAATGCTCTACCGCAGCTGCCAACGCGCCAGCCTTGCCACGGTTTGGATTCAGGCTGATTACTTGTGCTCCAAAGGACCGGACTATGCCGGCGGTCTTATCCGTTGAGCCATCAGAAGCGACGAAGATTTGGGTGGCCGGCAGCAGGGCGAGTACCGATTGCAGAGTTTTGGCGATGACCAGTTCCTCATTGTGTGCGGCAATGAGCACCGCTACCTGTGAATAGTCAGGATAATCCCGCCCCGCTATCAGATTTTTACGTCCTCTGGCAGGTTCTTTCGGATACGGCGATACCTCGGTCACTAGACGAAGCAATCCGGCTGTTGACCACAATATGGTGGTCAGCCCCACGACCGTGACTGCCAAGGCGATGATGATTATTAACATGTTTCCCCCAAGGAACAAATGAACTTTCCATCACTCGACGCTAACCACTTACTTCTCGGTCAGCCAATGATTCTCAGTGGGGTTAACCCCACAGTTAAACAACCCCATGGGGTTAACCCCAAGTGTTCGCGCAGGACGTAGCCAGCAGCCTGGACCGTGGCCCAGTGTTGTTTTGGGCGGACCAGCGGTCACTGGGTCTTGGCTGCACAAGAACCTGTTCGTAAAGCTTTTTGGGGGCGAACAGACAGTCTTGCAACCCATGGAAATGGTCCGTCCAATCACAAAAGGCAAGCAATTCTTGCCTTGGGGCAATCGAAGAACTTCTTGGGGGAAGCATATGACCACACAATTGATTACCGACGGTCTTCAGGCTCAAAAACAACTCGACAGCGGCGAGCCGTGGGCAGTAAAAGTGAGAAACCGTCCACAGCCGGGCCGGGACTTCGACTATGACGTCGCGATCGTGGGAATGGGCTACGTTGGCTTGCCGACAGCCTTGGCGCACCATGTTTCGGGTGCCAAGGTACTAGGCTTCGACATCAGCGGTAAGCGTATTGGAGACATCAAGGCGCGCGAAGTTGATCTTCTGCCAACGGATCACCAGCGTTTGGCCAGTGCGTTGGCCTCAGATTCGTGGACGCTGAGCCAAGAATCGACGGATCTGTCTCGGGCGGCGGCGGTCATTGTCTGCGTGCCAACTCCTGTCGATGGGCATCATGTACCGGACCTTTCGATTTTGGCCAGTGCGAGCCGCATGGTCGTGCAACAAGCAGTCGCCGGACAATTGATCCTCATGACGTCGACGACTTATGCCGGGTGCACCCGCGAAATGATCGTTGAACCGCTGCGTAAGCGTTCTCTGGTACCAGGTGCCGATATCAGCGTGGCTTTTAGCCCTGAACGCATCAATCCGGGCGTTTCCGATTTCAGCATTGAAGATGTGCCTCGTGTCGTTGGCGGATACACCTCTAGGTGCCGTGAAGCGGCAGTGAAACTACTCGCTAGCTACACCGGTACCGTGCACCGCACCAGCGGAATGGAAGTCGCCGAGATGACCAAACTGCTGGAAAACACTTTCCGCGCAGTAAATATTGCCATGGCCAACGAATTTGCCCAGGCGTGCCAGGTGCTTGACTTGCCAGTTCAGGAAGTTATTGATTCGGCCGCCACCAAGCCATTTGGATTTATGCCGTTTACTCCGGGCCCCGGTGTGGGCGGGCATTGCATTCCCTGCGATCCGCACTATCTGTTGTGGCAGCTTCGGGCCCACAACATGAGCCTGCCGGTGATTGCCGCGGCCATGGAAGGAATTGAACAACGCCCGGCGCAGACCGTAGCTCGTTGCGCCCAGGTTCTGTCGAATACCGGAAAGGGGCTCTTGGGGTCTCGTGTACTCGTAGTCGGACTTGCCTACAAGCCTGATGTGGCAGATTTGCGCGAATCGCCGGCGCTGCAGATCATCGACAAGCTGATCGCAGCCGGAGCCGACGTGGCCTTCTATGACCACCATTTTCCAGAGTCGGTCACTGTGAACGGCAAACAGATTATCGGCTGCGCGAAGCCTGCCGAATTCAACGCAGACTTGGTCCTGCTCCACACTCGTCACGCCGCGGCGGACCTGTCCTGGATCAACAAGGAAACCACTGTCCTCGACGCCACCTATCGCGCCGAGGAACTTACCCATCGGGTCCTGCTCTAGGCACAGCAACACACCTTTTCATTTCCACGTATCGCATCCATGAGGCGGAACGGGTACGAGGGATCCATTGCCATGATTATCAGGAGAAAAACATGCGCACAGTCATTACCGGCGGAGCCGGATTCATTGGAAGCCACTTGGCAGACTACCTGCTGGCCGCAGGTGACGAAGTAACAGTTTTTGACGATCTGTCCACGGGCACAGTGGATAACCTCACAGAGGCTTTCAAAAGCCCGAAGTTCAACTTTATCGAGGGGACAGTTCTAGACAAAGAAGCTGTAAGCAGCACAATCGCAGGGGCTGACAGGGTCTTCCATCTGGCTGCTGCAGTAGGTGTGCAACTCATTGTTGAGCAACCATTGGTGAGCCTGCGCACAAATATCCATGGAACCGAGAACGTGCTGGACGCTGTCAAAGCCGCCGGCGCGAAGCTGCTGCTAGCTTCCACCTCGGAGGTCTACGGCAAGAACTCAACCGATGCGCTCAGCGAGGATTCCGACAGAATTCTCGGCGACGCGTTGAAATCACGGTGGACCTACGCGGCCGCCAAGGGCATTGATGAGGCCTTCGCCCATGGTTACTGGAACGAATACGGAGTTCCAGTTTCAATTGTGCGCCTATTCAACACCGTTGGTCCACGCCAGACCGGTCGCTACGGCATGGTGGTGCCAAACCTTATTGGCCAGGCGCTGACCGGACAGCCGCTCAGCGTGTTCGGAGACGGCAAGCAGACCCGGTGCTTCTCTTATGTCGGCGATGTGGTGCCAGCGCTGGTTGCCCTGATTGAAAACGAGCGCAGTTACGGCCAGGCTTACAACCTCGGCGGTTCCCAAGAAATTTCCATCGGCGCGTTGGCAGAACAGATTCTGCAGCGCGTAGGTGGCCAAAGCACAATTGAACTAATTCCTTACGACCAGGCATATGCCCCAGGGTACGAAGACATGCGCCGCCGCGTGCCAGATAATACCAAGGCAAATCGGCTCATCGGGTTCGTTCCGCACACCAACGTCGAGCAGATTATCGACCACGTCGCGAAGGACTTGGAATCCCGTGGTGCACTCAACGAGCGGCTCATGGGACGGCCCGGCGCAATGCTGAAAATCGCCGTCTAGATCATCTGAAAGCAATTGCCGAGGGTCCGTCCTGCCCTACGCGGACGGACCCTCGGCAATTCCGAACTCAGTTTGCAACTACACCAAGACTTAATTGAAATGAGTGGGAGTACGTGAAATCTGCGTCAAAGCGTGGGATGAAGATGTTGGTGGCATTTCTTAGTGCGGGGGCTTTGCTCACAGGATGCGTTTCGGCCGACGTGCTGTTTAGCTCACCAACCATGAAAGCCAAAGGTCCAGCACCGGCTCCTCCGGAGCCCCGGTTAGATACGGTGCATCAATCGCCACCAAAGCTTGAACGACGTGACTATGACCGCGACAAAACGGTTGTGTCACTGACTTTTGATGATGGGAATGCGAGCCAGCATGAAGCCGTAAAAATACTCGACGAGATTGAGCTTGAAGGTACCTTTTACGTGAATTCCTCGGTTCTCGACAGTCCGGGATACTTTTCGCGAGCGCAACTTGATGCCATGGCGAACACCGGTCATGAGATCGCTGGACACGGTGTGCAGCACCGCAACTTGAGCGACTTGGAACCGGTGGAAACCGTTCGCCAAATATGTATGGATCGTAAAAACCTCAGCAATTGGGGATACCAGGTAACTAGCTTTGCGTTCCCCGAGGCCGGGTCCAACCCGGCCATCGAACAGGCCGTAGCGGACTGCGGGTACAACAGCGCACGGGGATTAGGCGGGATAGAGTCCGTGACCGGTTGCGAAGGCTGCGGATACGCCGAGTCCTTTGATCCGAAGAACATCTGGCATACCTTGGCTCCGGCCATGGTGGATGCTGACTGGACCGTTGAGGACATGCAGAATCTGGTGCTGAACGCGGAAGAAAACGGGGGCGGGTGGATCCAGATTACCTTCCATCATTTGTGCCCATCGAGCTGCAATGAAATTTCTGTGCAGACCGAAGACTTTGCGCAATTCGTTTCTTGGCTCAAGGACCGAGAGCAAAAAACCGGGACCGTCGTTCGGACGGTGGATGAGGTGGTTGGCGGTCCGATCCGTCCGATCGTAGATGAACCAGAACTACCTGCTAACACCGAGGGCAACTTGGTGGTCAACTCAGGCTTTAGCGAGCAGCCTAGGGGTGATGATTTCTCTCGATGCTGGCAAGCGGCCGGGTATGGGAAAAATAATGGCCATGCTCGAGTAGAGCCGAAGGCAACCAACGATTCAGACGGTGTGAGGCTAGAAATCACCAACTATCGGGACGGCGATTTCAAATTTCTGCAGCGTCTGGATCTGGGCGAATGCGCTACCCAAATCATCCCGGGGGAGCGCTACGAAATGAAGGCGACCTATTCCGCGACGACGACAGCCCAATTTGTGTTGTACCTCCGCGATCCGCAGGGGGACTGGCTATATTGGACTGCTTCAGACTGGTTGGCACCGACCGATGCGGCCAAGGAAGCGGTATGGGTTGCTCCTGCGATACCGGAAGGGTTCACCGGTCTGTCATTTGGACTGTCTTTATTTAGCGAGGGTATCTTGCACGCCGATGACGTGGAAATGTCGGTGTACTCGGACTAAGCGTGCGGGATGAAGCATAAGGCGGATACGACGAAGCGCAGCGGCCGGAGGGCCGCTGCGCTTCGCTGTGAACTGTCGTGAAAATGCCGGTGGCTAGACGAAGCTTTCGGTTCCCTCGATGGTGTTCATGAAGTGGTCCATGAAGTCCGCGAAGTCGCGCGCATCGACTTCCTGGTCGATCAGCGCACCGAGCGTCACCGCGTCATCGATATGGATGTCGATGCTGGGGCGGCTGGGGATGCTGAAGCGGAACACGCGTCCGGTGGAGGTGGCCACCTCATAGCCGCCGTCGCTGAGCAGGGCCAGCTGGTTCACGTTGGTGTTGTTGATCGTGATTGCCGCTTCGGAAGCGCGCAGGTCCGCCGAGGAGACCGGGGCGAGGACCAGTTCGGCTGGCTGACGTCGATATCCAATGACCTTGAGCCCACCAGAGCCAGCAATGCCGGTCCCTGCTACCAGGTTGTAGCTGGCGAAGTTAGGGATCTGCGTATCAAAGGCCTCGTGCAGGAGGCGCTTGACGTGGTCGGTAGGATTTTCGTCTGGGCGTGGGTCCATAACTCACACTCTACCGATAATGCTGGACAATTTGATCAGTCTCCTCGTTTAGCGAAATATGTCATTGTCGCGTCATGGGTTGCCCAATTGGTCATATTGACTTCTAGAATTTGATTTATGAGCCAGGAGACTACCCCAGACATCAAACCACGTTCCCGTGTGGTCACCGATGGTATCCATGCGGCCCCCGCACGCGGCATGCTGCGTGCGGTCGGCATGGGAGACGACGACTTCATCAAACCGCAAATCGGCATCGCAAGCTCGTGGAATGAAATCACCCCGTGCAACCTCTCGCTGAACCGCCTGGCGCAAGGCGCCAAGGAAGGCGTGCACTCCGGTGGCGGCTTCCCGATGCAGTTCGGCACCATCTCCGTTTCGGACGGCATTTCCATGGGCCACGAGGGCATGCACTTCTCGCTGGTCTCCCGTGAAGTCATCGCCGACTCGGTCGAGACCGTCATGATGGCCGAGCGCCTGGACGGTTCGGTGCTCCTTGCCGGCTGCGACAAGTCGCTGCCCGGCATGCTGATGGCCGCCGCCCGGCTGAACCTCTCCTCGGTGTTCCTCTACGCCGGCTCGATCATGCCCGGCTGGGTCAAGCTGGAGGACGGCACCGAAAAAGACGTCACCCTCATCGACGCCTTCGAAGCCGTGGGCGCCTGCGCCGCCGGCAAAATGAGCGAAGAAGACCTGGGCCGCATCGAACGGGCCATCTGCCCGGGCGAAGGCGCCTGCGGCGGCATGTACACCGCGAACACCATGGCCTCCATCGGCGAGGCGCTGGGCATGTCCCTGCCTGGCTCGGCGGCCCCGCCCTCGGCCGACCGCCGCCGCGACATGTTCGCGCACAAATCCGGCGAGGCGGTGGTGGAACTGCTGCGCAAGGGCATCCGCGCCCGCGACATCATGACCAAGAAGGCCTTCGAGAACGCCATCGCCGTCACCATGGCCTTCGGCGGCTCCACCAACGCGGTGCTCCACCTGCTGGCCATTGCCCGCGAAGCCGAGGTTGAACTGAGCCTGAGCGACTTCAACCGCATCGGCGACAAGGTGCCGCACCTGGCGGACCTGAAGCCTTTCGGCCGCTACGTGATGAACGACCTGGACCGCATCGGCGGGGTGCCGGTGGTCATGAAGGCGCTGCTGGATGCCGGCTTGCTGCACGGTGACTGCCTGACCGTCACCGGCAAGACGATGGCGGAGAACCTCGAGCACATTGCCCCACCGGATCCAGATGGCAAGATCCTGCGGGCCATGGACAACCCGATCCACAAGACCGGCGGGGTGACCGTGCTGCACGGCTCGCTGGCCCCGGAAGGCGCGGTCGTGAAGTCCGCCGGCTTCGACGCGGACGTCTTCGAGGGCACCGCGCGCGTCTTCGAACGCGAGCAGAGCGCCATCGAGGCGCTCGATGCGGGCAAGATCCAGGCCGGCGACGTAGTGGTCATCCGCTACGAAGGCCCCAAGGGCGGACCGGGAATGCGCGAGATGCTCGCCATCACCGGCGCCATCAAGGGTGCAGGCCTGGGCAAGGACGTATTGCTGCTCACCGATGGCCGCTTCTCCGGGGGCACCACCGGGCTGTGCATCGGGCACGTGGCCCCCGAAGCCGTGGACGGCGGGCCCATCGCCTTCGTCCAGGACGGCGACAAGATCCGCGTGGACATCGAGGCGCGCAGCTTCGACCTGCTGGTTGACCCTGCCGAGCTGGAAGCCCGCAAGGTCGGCTGGGAGCCGCTGCCTGCCAAGTTCACCACCGGTGTGCTGGCCAAGTACGCGAAGCTGGTCAACTCGGCGTCAACCGGCGCCTACTGTGGCTAGCCAAAAGCCACTATGATCCATTGGTTGGACGCCAAAGCGTCCAACCAATGGACATCCATCTCGTATAATGAGATACAAGGGGTTTCTAGTTGCTCTTTACCTCCCGGTGGAGAAAACTAGAGATATGCAAACAACCTCCGAGGTTCTACTAGTTATCAGGCGCGAAGCCTGAAACGTTGTCCGCCAGGACAGAACGTCGGTAACGCGCCAGCCCCCTTTCGTCAATAGTGACGGCCGCGGGGCGTTTTTTATGCGCAAACGAAGAGATAGATCAGGAAAGGATCCCGATGAGCAACGTAACACCAGCCAATCCGGCCTCGGTTGCGAAATCAATTAATCGATCAAAGGATGCCGCCACCGCTGTCTCTTCCGTCGTGGAAGCTTCGAACCCGGTACAGGGTCCGAATACTATCGTCGCTGCCACAAAGATGACGGGGTCACAAGCCATCGTCCGCTCACTGGAAGAACTGGGCGTCAAGGACGTCTTCGGATTACCAGGCGGGGCCATCCTTCCCACCTATGATCCACTGATGGATTCGACCAAGCTTAATCACATCTTGGTCCGCCACGAACAGGGTGCAGGCCATGCCGCACAGGGCTACGCCATGGTTTCCGGAGAAGTCGGCGTGTGCATCGCCACTTCCGGTCCGGGCGCAACCAACCTCGTCACCGCGCTAGCCGATGCCAATATGGACTCGGTGCCGATGGTGGCAATCACCGGCCAGGTGCACAGCGCCTTCATCGGCTCGGACGCATTCCAGGAAGCCGACATTGTCGGCATCACCATGCCGATTACCAAGCATGCGTTCCTGGTGACCGACCCGGAAGAAATCCCACGGGTTATGGCAAGCGCCTTCTACCTCGCGCAGACCGGCCGCCCCGGTCCGGTGCTGGTGGATATCACCAAGGATGCCCAGCAGGGAGACATGACGTTCTCCTGGCCGCCGAAGGTGGACCTGCCCGGCTACCGCGTGGTCACCAAGGGGCACAATAAGCAGCTGCGCGAAGCGGCGAAACTGATCGCCGGCGCCAGCCGCCCGGTGCTCTATGTCGGCGGCGGCGTGATCAAGGCCAACGCGCATGAGGAACTGAAGGCCTTCGCCGAGTTCGTCAACGCCCCGGTGGTCACCACGCTCACCGCGCGCGGCGCCTTCCCGGATTCGCATGCCCAGCACGTGGGCATGCCGGGCATGCACGGTGCGGTCTCCGCCGTCACCGCGCTGCAGCAGGCCGATCTGCTGATCACCTTGGGCGCACGCTTCGATGACCGCGTCACCGGCGTGCTCTCCTCCTTCGCGCCCAACGCGAAGGTGATCCACGCGGATATCGACCCGGCCGAAATCTCGAAGAACCGCACCGCGGACGTGCCGATCGTCGGCTCGCTGGATGAAATCATCCCGCAGCTGCAGGAGGCGTGCACCACGCGCTTCGAAGCGGACCCGCCGC
This sequence comes from Arthrobacter sp. MYb221, assembly GCF_002979835.1. NCBI lineage: Bacteria > Bacillati > Actinomycetota > Actinomycetes > Micrococcales > Micrococcaceae > Arthrobacter > Arthrobacter sp. MYb221. The sequence continues at coordinate 96,191 of NZ_PCPW01000011.1, forward strand.
AGGATCTGACCAGCTGGTGGGGCCTGCTCAACCGGCTGCGCGAAACCTACCCGATTGGCTACACCGAAACCCATGACGGGCTTTCCGCGCCGCAGAACGTGATCGAGCGCATCGGCGCCCTGACCGGCCCCGAGGGCGTCTACGTGGCCGGCGTCGGCCAGCACCAGATGTGGGCGGCGCAGTTCGTGAAGTACGAGCGCCCGCGCTCGTGGCTGAACTCCGCCGGCTTGGGCACCATGGGCTATTCGGTCCCCGCGGCAATGGGTGCTAAGGTCGCCCAGCCGGACCGTGTGGTGTGGGCCATCGACGGAGACGGCTGCTTCCAGATGACCAACCAGGAGTTGGCCACCTGCGTAATCAACCAGATCCCCATCAAGGTCGCCATCATCAACAACTCCTCGCTGGGCATGGTCCGCCAGTGGCAGACGCTGTTCTACGAATCGCGCTACTCCAACACCGATTTGAACACCGGCCACGGCACCGCGCGGGTCCCGGACTTCGTGAAGCTTGCCGATGCCTATGGCTGCGTGGGCCTGCGTTGCGAACGCGACGAGGACATCGATGCCACGATCCAGCAGGCACTTGCAATTAATGACCGACCAGTGGTGATCGACTTCGTGGTCTCCGCGGACTCCATGGTGTGGCCAATGGTGCCTTCCGGAGTGAGCAATGACCAGATCCAGTTTGCCAAGGGCATGACCCCAGAGTGGGAAGAGGAGGACTAGAACATGGCAAAGCATACGTTGTCGGTACTCGTCGAAGACGTTCCCGGCGTACTCACCCGAGTAGCCAGCCTTTTCGCCCGCCGTGCGTTCAACATTCACTCGCTTGCGGTGGGTCCCACCGAAATCGAGGGAATCAGCCGCATGACCGTGGTGGTCGACGCCGAAGGGGACTCCCTGGAGCAGGTCACCAAACAGCTGAACAAGCTGATAAACGTCATCAAGATCGTCGAGCTGCTGCCGGAAACCTCGGTGCAGCGCGACCACATCATGGTCAAGGTACGCGCAGATGCGGCAACCCGCCTGCAGGTTACCCAGGCCGCCGAGCTCTTCCGCGCCTCCGTCATCGACGTGGCTCAGGACTCGCTGGTCATCGAGGCCACCGGCAATGCCGGCAAGATCGATGCGCTGCTGGCGGTGCTCGAACCCTTCGGCATCCGCGAGATCGTCCAGGCCGGTACCCTAGCGGTAGGACGCGGCGCCAAGTCGATGTCGGACAGGGCACTGAAAACCCTCTCCGCCTAAACGGCACCACGCAAAATTACAGAACTTTCAATAACAAACTTCTTATTCGAAGAAAACCTAAGGAGCAATCACAGTGGCTGATATGTACTACGAAGACGACGCCGACCTCTCAATCATCCAGGGTCGCAAGGTAGCCGTCATTGGCTACGGCTCCCAGGGCCACGCACACGCACTGAGCCTGCGCGACTCCGGCGTGGACGTCACCGTCGGCCTGGCCGAGGGCTCCAAGTCCCGCGCCAAGGTCGAGGCCGAAGGCCTGAAGGTCGCCACCGTGGCCGAGGCCGCCAAGTGGGCAGACGTCATCATGATCCTGACCCCGGACCAGGTCCAGGCCCAGGTCTACGCAGAGTCGATCGCCGAGCACCTCGAAGAGGGCAACGCCTTGTTCTTCGGCCACGGCTTCAACATCCGCTTCGGCTTCATCCAGCCACCAGCCAACGTTGACGTTGCGCTGGTAGCTCCGAAGGCACCGGGCCACACCGTACGCCGCGAATTCGAAGCAGGCCGCGGCATTCCCGACCTGATCGCAGTGGAGCAGAACTTCACCGGCGGCGCCAAGGAACTGGCACTGTCCTACGCAGCGGGCATCGGCGGCACCCGTGCCGGCGTCATCGAGACCACCTTCACCGAAGAGACCGAAACCGACCTGTTCGGCGAGCAGGCCGTGCTTTGCGGTGGCACCTCGCAGCTGGTTCAGTACGGCTTTGAAGTTCTCACCGAAGCTGGCTACAAGCCGGAAATCGCCTACTTCGAGGTATTGCACGAGCTGAAGCTGATCGTCGACCTGATGTGGGAAGGCGGCATCGCCAAGCAGCGCTGGTCGATCTCCGACACCGCCGAGTACGGCGACTACGTCTCCGGCCCACGCGTGATCACCCCAGAGGTGAAGGAAAACATGAAGGCTGTGCTGGCCGATATCCAGTCCGGCGCCTTCGCCACCCGCTTCATGGAAGACCAGAAGGCCGGTGCCCCGGAATTCAAGGCACTGCGCAAGAAGGGCGAAGAGCACCCAATCGAGACCACCGGCCGCGAACTGCGCTCGCTGTTCTCCTGGATCTCCGATTCCTCTTCGGATGACTACGTGGATGGTTCCGTAGCCCGCTAAGCTTGCGGTTACTCACGTAATCACCACTGAACAACAACGAACCGGGCTGCTTCCGCAAGGAAGGAGCCCGGTTCGTTGTTGTCATATATGCGATTACGTCGCGATGGACCGTGCTGCTAGATCTTCGAGGCCCGGTAGCCGGCCTTCCGAGCATCGGCTGCGGTCTTGAAGCACTCTTCTGGCTTCGTGATGTTGTAGAAGCGCTGGCCCTTGAGGTGGTACTTCCACTCTTTGTTGCTGCCGGTGCGGTTACCCTTCACCGGGTAGCCAGCGGGGCAATTCTTGGTTTTCCCGTTCATCCTCACCGACTTCTTGGTGGAGGCCTTTTTGACCAGCAAGGTCTGAGTTTTCTTGACGGTCGAAGTCTTGCCCTTGAGCTGGTACTTCACCGAGGTGGTGACCTTGTAAGTGCCGGCAGCGAGCTTGACCGACTTCTTGTTCTTGGCCGCCAGCTTCTTGCCTTTGCTCACGTTTACGAGGGCGGACTTGATCTTGACGTTCTTGGCTTTGGAATAGCTGGGCTTGATCGTTGCCTTTGCCGAGCCCTTGACGGTCTTCGTCCCGATTTTCTCGATCGTAACGGCGGGTGCCTTCTTGGCAGCGGTGATGCTGATGCTCGAGGCCGCGGCCGGCTGCGGAGCGGCAATAGCCGCCGTGGCACCTGAGAATGCTAGCGAGCTTGCCGCGATGACCGCAAGCGTGCGCTGAACGAGTTTATTCAATTTTTCCCCATGAAAAGTCGGACCGAGTTCGGGACTCCTCGGTCCCGAGACTTGATTCTAGTATGGGAAAGCGCCGGAAACTACGAAGCCCTTATTTATTCATGGTCATTTCTGATCTTTGATTGGGAAGGCTGGCACCCAGGCTAAACTGCTGACCGCAGCCCTGGGCGCAAGCGGCTTCCTCCGGGATTCCGTCCGTCAAGCCCTTGAGCCTAAGGGCACTTCGCCAAGACGGCGCACGGTAGCGATTTGAGACTGCCGGCCACTAATTGCGCTCGCTGTTCTCCTGGATCTCTGATTCCTCTTCAGATGACTACGTGGATGGCTCCGTAGCTCGCTCAGAGCTACTGCGCTATGCACGACGTCATGATGCTCGTGGATCCCGTTGGCTGCTTGCCAACCCGATCCACGAGCGTTTTGCATTTCCTGTCCAGCGAGGCTGGGCGGAGCTATCGGCCTATTGCGGTCGTCGAATAGGTTTCGTTTCTTGTAGCGGAGCTACGGCGTCGGCGAGGTATTCGCGCGCCTTCTGGCGTTCGGCCTTGATGACGCGCTGAACGCTTGAGTAGTCGATGCTCTGCGCCAGGACGGATTCAAGCTGTTGGATCTGCGCCAATTCGCGTTCTCGCAGACCCAGCGCGTCCAGAAGGTAGCCAATCTTTTCCATATTTCCATATCCATGACGCTGATTGGCCCGAGTGATCGTCGCGAATGGACGCTCGGTGAGCACTGAGAAAATGGTGCCGTGGAAGGTGTCAGTGACCACCGCTGATGCCTGGCTGAAGTAGCCAAGCAATTCGAATGGGCTGCAGTCAACGAAGGTGTCGCCACACGGTTGGGCTCCGCCAAAGCACATGACTTTGAGGCCCTTCCTCTTCGCGTAGGCCCTAATGCGTGCGTTCTCGATATCATCGAGTCGGCCAGGGTAGGCGTAGACCAGGAGGTATGGTTCAGCAACTCGCTTGCCGCTCGGGCTCATGGACATTGGCAAGAGATTGAAGACGAGAGTCGGGTCAAGGTGGATCGGTGGCCTTTCACCGGTCAGACTTTCAACGATATGGGCCGAATTTTCATCTCGTACGGAAATGCGGTCAAATCGGGTGAAAGCAGCGGCAAGTTCTTCATCCACATGGTGCATGCGGATTTTCTCCAAGGTCGTATTGCCGAAGGAAGCAGCGAAGGAAATGAGACTTCGGCCTGCAGAATCGATACCGAATAAGTCTCTGGAGAACCCAACATTGGCGTTTGACTGCACGCAGTTGAATACTTCATCACTGCCGATGACTTGCAAATCCACATCCGTGGTGTAATTGCGGGAACCAGGCAAGTCAATCAGCGGAAAGTACTTTTTTGCGTACGTTCTCTTGTGTTCGAAGAAGCGCAGTTTGTCCGGCCACGACGCGTCATCAGAACCGTATTCCTGGACCTTGCGAAAGATTCGGCCCAAATGTGAAGGTCTTCCGTTGGACTGTGATTCGTTGACTAACGGCGTCCCTGGCCGGTAGTCGAGAAAAGTGAGATCAGCTGTCGGTACGAGCTCGGCCAAGAGCCTGCGAAGCGAATATGCCTGTAATGAAGAACCATAATTCAGAATTCTATGCATCGACATAATCCCAATGGTTGCCATTTCGCGCCCCCTGCGAATATTGACGTGGCTAGCCAAAGATCGGTTGGTGGCTATCCCGGTTGTGCACCAGATCATATCAGCCGCATTCACTGCTCACCGCTATGCTGGGCAGATCTTGGAAAGCCACGGGTCCTGTACACCTCGCCGCGGAGAACCGCAATGGGATTCGTAGCGCAGCTCGGTTCGATGCAACAGCTTTTGATGGGTTTCGGTTGAACTGGGCGGTACCGGCGCTCGTCTGGATTTCATTCTTGCCGTTTGCTGGTGAAGACGCTCCGGCTCCTCTAGACTGACAAGCAATTCTATATGCTCAGCGGCTGGGGGAGCCATGGCTAAAGATCTCGCTACTGTTGTGTCTACCGGTTTATGCGTGGGGTGCGGTGCTTGTGCCGTTGCAGAGCCGGGGGCGCTTGCGATGCGAAAAACCGAGTTGGGTACTTATCTGCCTGTGGCCCGCAACGGTGTTCCTCTGTCGGAACTGGGAGATCAAGTCCTGACGAACGCCAGTGCAGTCTGTCCTTTTTCAGCGGACGCCCGAAACGAAGATTCCATCGGTGAAGAACAGTTTGGCGGCGCTGATGCATCACACCATGCCGTGACTGGCTACCACCGGAAAATTGTAGCCGGTCACGTAGCCGATGATGATTTCCGAAGCCTCGGAACATCAGGTGGCATGACATCTTGGGTGTTGAGCAGATTACTGTTGCGAGGCGACGTTGACGCGGTCATTCATGTGGCCTCCACATTCGAGGGGCTGCCCAATCCGCTGTCCCGTTATACGATCTCACGGACTGTTGTGGACCTCCTTGGCGGACGAAAGTCCCGGTATCATGTGCAGACCCTCGCGGAGGTGCTCGCGGAGGTCAGGGAAGTCCCCGGAAGGTATGCCCTTGTCGGTGTTCCATGCTTCATCAAGAGTGTGCGTTTGCTGGCGGACCGAGATGAGCTCATTCGACAACGAGTTGTATTTGCCGCTTCCTTATTCTGCGGGCATCTGAAGTCAAGCCTGTACTCGGACTACCTGGCCCGCTCGGTCAACATGGACCCTCTGGAAGTAAACGACATCGACTATCGCCACAAAGAGCCTGGTCGTCCTCCGAACCGATACAGCGCCAAGGTCTCACGCGTTGACGGGGCGGAAGTGATTCGTGGCGCTGAGCAAATACCCATGGCTAATTGGGGAATCGGCATTTTCAAGTTGGGAGCTTGCGACTATTGCGACGACATCACCGGGGAGACAGCCGATATTAGTCTCGGTGATGCTTGGCTGCCTCCATTTATGTCGGATTGGCGGGGAGCGAATGTAGCCGTCGCGAGGTCGAATCTTGCGGCCGAGATTCTCTCCGAGGGTGAAGTAAATGGTTCATTAGATGTCATTGAATGGGACGCTGAGACTGTGGCAGCGTCACAGGCTGGAGCGGTACGACATAGGCGACCTGGGCTAGCGGTGCGGCTCGCCAATCGTATTCGAAACGGGCAATGGGTTCCCTTCAAACGGGTAGCGCCAGCTAGTGACGTCGAAATGGAAACAGTCTTCGCCCAGCGCATGCTTAATCGGGAAAAGATTGCCCTGGCTTCGGGGCCGGCCTACGTCCGCGCGTTGCAGGAAGGCGGAGTGCCCCAATTCATCGAGGAGATGAAACCGTACATCCGCCAATATGACGGCACGACCGGTTCAACGATGATCCGCAGAGCAGCGACCTGGATTTTATTGCGGCTTCCAACTGCGTTGGAAACCGCACTACGCCGTATCGCTCGTGTCCTGAAACTGACTTGAGCACGCACCCCGGGTGACCGGCCTCGTGGCGAAGGCATGACTTGGGCGCATGCTGAATCCCGTTCCGCGTAGGAACGCGGGCTACTCGCGTCAACCAAGTTCTTTTCTCGTGGTCGAGTTGCGAAGTTGTTTCGAACAGCGGGTTTCTTTTGGCATTCACGGTTGCTCGATGCGCGTACACCAGGTGTCGCTAACCCCCGCGACAGCGCACTCCTCTCGTTTAAATGCTCGTAGACGGGTAGCATGACTTCCATAATCTATATGGTCTCTTTGGGGGAGACCTGATGTTTATCCAGATCTTTGGGGGGATAGGGTAAATGGGTGGATTTGTTGTATCCACTATGTGGCTTGATCATTGGGATGGCTTGCGGCAGGATTGCTGGCGGTCAGAATCCCAAATACATCTTTTTCGCGCTGACGTGCAGGATCGTCTTCGGGGAATGGTGCAGGAGCGAATGCCGGGCGGTTTCGTCCTGCGCGGCGCGCAGGGCACCGGAAAACGTGAATTGGTCCGCGCGGCATTCGAACATGCCGACTCCGGGATCGCGCCAGTCTGGGTTTCGGGCAGTCGTTACGGAAGCGAAAAATCCTACGGCGCGATTCAATTCCTGTTAACAGGATTGCCCGATGCGCAACTGAACTCCCCGTTGGCTGTATTCGGGCATTTGAAGAGTCACTTTGAACTCTGTGCGCCCAAAGCTGTGGTGATCGTCGAACATCTTGGACTGATTGATCCTTTGACCACCGCGGTCTTGTCCCAGCTCGTGAGCAACGGCCTCGTTAGATTGATTCTCCTGGAAGAAGTAATCGATGAGATGCCTCAGGACCTTGCGGTTCTAGTGCGCATGGGAACCATCGAGATGATTCACCTCGACAGCTTGACCTTAAAGGAAGCCCGAACCGAAATATCGCTGATGCTGGGTCTGGGCGTCTCCTACCTAACTTCGTTCCATTTATGGCGCTACTGTGCGGGTAGCTCCGAGGTCCTCCGCGCTGTGGTCAGTGATTGCCAGAATGCTCAAGCCTTCGAATCGACCGACAGGTTCGCAGCCTTAAAGCAGCGTGCCTTACCAATCGGGCTGCACACCGAGCATTACGTGCAGTCGAGAATTCAACAATTGTCCTCGGACCAGCGAGCGATTCTGGATTCCGTTGCCATCCGTGGGGAACTTGCCGAATCGACGGGTACTTCGAGCCAAGCGGTGGACTTCCTCGTTTCTCGCGAGCTGCTGGATCGGCAGGGGAAAAAATGGTCGATTCCAAATCCAGCTATTGCGCACACGATAGCTAGCTGGCAGGGACTACCAGCTTTTAATGCGACGGAGCTGCCAGAGGACGGTCCTTGCCAGCAGGCAGTGGCTCAGCGAGAGCGATTGCTTCCGGAGCATGCAATCAAGTTCCAGAACGGACAGGATTCGCAGAACGCAGCGCCTAGTTGCACGGGTCAAACGACCGAGGCGTTCGAAGTATTCTCGGTACGTCCAGAACTGGAGCCGGCAACCGAGCACAAGGCGGAGCAAGGGAACGAGCATCTAATCATGCTGGAGCTCCTGCTCGAAGAGAGCCGAATGCATGAAGCCGAAAAGGTAATTATCGAGCTGCGACCCAATGGCCGGAAGCGCCTGTGGGAAGACCTCGATCACTGTCAGCAGCATCTAGCCTTGGCGCTCATTGCACTGTACTCGGTTCGAGTCAATGACCAAGACACTGCCAGAGCATTGGTCGGTGCGATTTTGGCTGATGTCGTTCACGAGGCTCAAAGCCATCAAGCCGTGCGTTACACGATCCGTTGGTGCATGGGACGGACAGTGCGGGCATTAATTTCTGCCTGCCTGGCGCTGAGGGATTGGGGGCAGTGCCGAAATCTTATCCAGATGGTGTTGGACGGTGCCGTTGATGATCACCGTCTGCTGACCTTCGCCGAGACGGCCCATGCCTTGCTGCTGGCCATTGCCGGCAATGAGGCAAAAGCACGAGACATTGGGCAACCGCTCAGGCTCCAGCTGGCGCAAACTGGAACCATTGCCGACCTGCGTCTCGTTGATGCAATGATCAACGGCGTCGCGCTGGCGGATAACGAAAGCGCAGATGCTCCAAACCCGGCGATGGATACGTCAACAAATAGCTGCGGTCGAATCGGCATTGACATGTGCGTTGGACAGTTGCTTTCGAACCGCGTCCATTCGCGGATGGTCAGTGAACTGTCCCAGTGGGCGGAAACGCGGGGGGAAAAGTTGCTGGCCTCGCTGTTGCTGGCTCAGCAGATCTGCCAGGGTGACTTCCATCTGACATCCCGTCTTGTGGCCTTGCAACACGGATTTGAACACCCAATGGCGAATAGCCTGCGCATGTTGGCATTAGGCGTTGACAACGCAGACACCACGGCCATCACAGCACAACTCGGGCGGCTTATTGAACTCGGTTTTGTTTCCCTGGCCCTCGGCGCCGAGGCCGGTGTTTATGGGATGTTGAATGCTGGACAAATGCGTCAGCTCGCTCGCAGCGCGGGCAGCTTCCTGGCCAAGATCCAGCCCAGCTCTGCGGGTTCTGACACCTTCGCAAGCCTTGCCTCGCTCACCGTCCTAACCGAGCGAGAGAAAGTTGTCGCGTCGGCGGCGGCCATGGGATTATCCAACCAGGAAATCGCCAAACAGGCTAGCGTTTCTGTCCGAACCGTCGAGGGGCACCTCTACCAGGTGTATTCGAAGCTTGGAATCAGCAAACGTGCCGACCTCAAGCTGCATGCTGGGGTCGGTGGGAAATGAAAAAATACTCTGACTTTGCACAGGCTTCTGGCTATTGGCAACCCAAGGAATACGAACAGCTGGTTCAGGCCCTGTCAGACGAGGGTTGCACCGGAGTTTTGCTGGTGGGCGAAACCGGCAGCGGAAAATCGACATTGGTTCGAACCCTGCTCGATCTCGCGGAGTTTCCATTCCATACCATTCGCCTGATTTGCAGCGCCGCTTTGCTGGGTACCGCATACGGCGCCTTAGCGCCATTGCTCCCCGGAATTACGGAGGAAATAAACGACGTTGGGGCCATCCGCGAGTCCTTAAACGCGGTCCAAGGCATGCTCGACTCCGACGATTCCGCAACCCGGGTGCTGATCATTGTTGAAGAAGGACAATATATCGACTCGGCCAGCGCCTTCGTCCTATCCCAACTAGTCCGGTCTGGACTGGTCAAGCTATTAGTCCTGAGCAACGAGGTGCAACAGGGCACAGTCGCCTCTGAGGTGCTGATCTCCGTGGCCCAGCTGCATCGAATCATGCTGGAGCCAATGACCGTGCAGGAAATTGAACGCATTGGTGTCGATATTCTTGGGACTTCGTTGGGTCATGGATCGGCGCAAATGATTCATTTCGAAACCGCTGGCCTGCATGCGTTAGTTGAGGAATACGTCCTCATGGCCAAGAGACAAGGGGCCTTGTTAAACGATGGCCGAGTAGTTGTGCTCACACGCCCCTTGCTGAACTGCGACGCACGCGCGGCCGAAGAAGTCCGGCTGATGGCCCAGCGGTTTGATGCAGAGCTTCGCGAAGTGCTGGAACTGCTGACAATGGCCGGAACAGTTCCACTAACCGCATTACGCCATCTGGGTCTACACCAAGTGACTCAGCAGCATCACTTAACCCTCATCGAAACGCACAACGGCAAAGTTAGCCTACGAAGCAGGTTCTACGCCGAGGCGATACGCAGTAGCTTCCCTCCGGGTAAGAACAGAGAACTATTCGAACGCTATCGTGAGCTGCTCGAATCCGGCGGGACTACGGATCCACGCTACACACTGTGGGCTATTGCTCAGGGCGAAAGCGTAGATCCATCCCGTCTGCAAGAGGCCATACGCCATTCGCTTGAGGACAATGCCTTTGAAGAAGCTGAATACCTGTTGGAGCAGGCCAACGGATTGCCGTCGCGCATAAGCCAACAAGCGAAGATTCAATTGCTGTTTGGCCAGCGGCGATTTCATGCCGCCGAAGTCACCGCGCAGGCCTCCGCACGAGGGGCGGGCGACGATGCTACCCAGCTCGCGGAAATCGCACAAGCGGTGCTGTGCTGGATTCGTGGCGAAGGGGTCCCATGCGAAGGCGAGCCACCGGCGAATTCGGATTCCGGGACTCGAAGCGTTCCGGGCGGTCCGCATGAGATAGCCCCACTGCCTCTGGACCGGGAAGTGCCTCTGGACCGGGAAGCCATTTTTCAAATTCAGGAAGCCACGGAAAACTACTCGATCGGGGACTTTGAGCGACTGATGGATCTTGAATCAATCGCGACCAATACGGAAGTCCAGCTACTTCTGCCAAGGATCAACTATCGATTGACGATTTTGGTCGTCAAGATCAGAGCGCTGATTGAGCGTGCCGAATTCGGTCGTGCACGAAAGCAACTCGACGACTTCGAACTGGCAAATTCCTTCGAAGTATCCTTCGCGAACGGAACCCTGGAGCTGCTGCGTTCGTTGCTTGAATCGAGAATAGGCAACGTCGCTCAGTCTCGCGTCCACCTGCGCCACGCACAGGTCGAACTGCGGCTCATCGATCCGCAATCGATGTTTCCAATGAGCGCAATCCTGCAGCAAATACTGTCCGATGGGGAAGCGACCTCGGAGGACAATGCGCAGGGCCATGGTTCCGCCGGGCAGGAATTTCTCGATCGCCCGGGAGCCCAGCGAGCCGATACGAACGGTGCCGGAGACAGGTTCGGTGATGACCTGCTTCGTCCCTTGATGGAAGCCTTGCGCACAGGAAGTCATGCCGATGGGCACATTACGCAACTGCTGGAGAGGATTCCGAAAACTCACGTAATCCCGCGCGTCAATGGACTCTACTATGTCGCGCTGCGCAGCGCGGACAACGAACTCCGGCAGTTCTGCGCTGACGCGGTCAGCGAGGTCCAAGTCCCGTCCGCGTATCTAACCGCGCAACGAATGGTACATATCGTGCAACTTTGCGGGGAAGCGGATCCCGAAGCCATGCTGGATTTTGGCGAAGAATTACATGCGGCGGGCGACCAAGTACTCGCCTTGGAAATATTGTCGCAAGTAGTGCAGTACTGGTCATCGCGGCAAGATTCTCGTCGGCGAGGAATGGCGATCCGGAAAATACAGTCATGGCTTGGCGAAATAGAGCAAGAACCATGGGGAGTCATTTCTGCGGCGCTGAAAGTCACGGGTTTGACCACACGCGAAAATGAGATCGTGGAACTGGTCCGTCGTGGGTTGACCAACCGTGAGATCGCCCGTGTACTTACCGTGTCGCAACGCACCGTAGAGGGACACCTTTACCGGATATTTGCCAAGCTGGGAGTTTACGAGCGTTCTGAACTTTTCGTCGGTGACTAGTGATCAGGTGTTGTTGCTCAACGCCGGATTTGAAAGGCACAACGACCACAGGGAGAGTCGAGTACGTTCCAATCCAATCAGGGAATACGGCCATGCCGACTGCACCATGCGTCCCTTGTGGGTATCCACTACCTAGTTCGATCTGGCATTTAGAGTACATGCGCGTGTTTTCGCGGCCAGTTCTGGGCAACTAGGGTGCCCAATTACCCGTGAGGGAACAAAGTCCCGCTCCATAGAATTAGCGATCATGAGGCTTGTCCGTGAACACGGATAAAAGCTCATGTAAACAATGGGGATTTAAGGCAATGGGGAGCCAACGATACTCGTGAATTGGGATTAGCAGGATCATTATTTGTCATGTCCTGTGTCACGATATCGGCACCGCCTACTAGGGGGACGGCGTGTCGCAAGCATATGGGTCACTGGGTAGTCGAGAGATTATCCGCAACTTGAGGAATAAGTCTGCGACGGCGCAGGCGTGGGGTGGTTCACGAACTGGGATAGAAGTACCCATCAGATTTTCCGCCGCCAAATGGCGGCAGGGCTACATTCGGAAATTAGCAGTTTCGGATTTCCTGATTCTGCTTTCTATCGGGGCACTGGGAATGGCCAGCGTGCCCTTCCAATTAACGGCGGCGCAGTTTTTCATAGTGGCCGCGATGCTCATCTGGGCTCTGTTTCTCATTCTCGGCAGAACACGTGCCACTCAGCAAATTGGCGTGGGGGCGAGCGAGTACAAACGGGTCGTAGACTCCACGGCACTAGTCGCAGGCTTGATGGCGTTCGTCGCGGTGCTTTTCGACATAGACGGCGTCAGGGAATTGATTCTGATTGGCTTCCCGGTGGGAATGGGATTGCTTGTGCTGGAGCGATGGGTCTGGCGGCGATGGTTGTGGAAGCAAGCCGCATTCGGATATGCCCTCTCGCAGGTAGTAGTTGTCGGTCAGGAGCACGATATCGAGTACGTGGTGCGTCAGCTACGCAGAAAGGCCGGGCCGGCCTACAAGATTGCTGGCCTGTTGATTGACGGACCGCAAGATAATGTACTAGGCATTGATGTCGTACCAACATTTTCGGGTCTGGAAAACCTGGAGGCAGCAGTTCGCAATGTTGAGGCAGACTCCGTCATCGTCGCCGGGCCCCTGCGCGGTGGTGGCAACGCGCTCAAGGACTTGAGCTGGCGGCTGGAAGAAACGAAGACCAATGTGATCGTGGTGTCCTCGCTCACCAATGTGGCAGGTCCACGCATCAGCATGCGGCCTGTTGAAGGCCTGCCATTGATGCATGTTGAAATGCCGAGCTTCACCGGTGGCCACCATGTAATCAAACGGATTTTGGATGTTGTCCTTTCGGGAATCGCACTACTCGGATTGGCGCCTGTATTCCTTTCCATTGCCCTCGCTATAAAGTTTTCAAGCGAAGGGCCGGTTCTCTTCAGCCAGCAACGGGTGGGGCGGCGTGGCAAGTCTTTCCGAATTTACAAGTTCCGCTCAATGGTCGTCGATGCCGAGGAACAACTCGGCAAATTGCGGGAACAAAATGAGGGAAGTGGCCCGCTATTCAAGCTCAAGGCGGATCCGCGGGTGACGAAGGTTGGTGCCTGGTTACGCAAGTACTCGCTAGACGAACTTCCGCAAATCTACAATGTCCTGCGTGGCGATATGTCGCTAGTAGGCCCTCGGCCTCCGTTGCCCTGCGAGGTTGAATGCTACGAGGGATACACCGAACGCCGCCTATTCATCAACCCTGGGCTGACCGGACTGTGGCAGATCAATGGGAGGTCAGATTTGGATTGGGAAGAAAGCGTACGTCTGGATCTCTACTATGTGGAGAACTGGTCGCTCACCGGGGACCTGATGATCATGTGGCGCACGCTCAAAGTGATGCTGCGTCCAGCGGGCGCCTACTGAGTCACAAGGGGCGGATTAGGCCTGGCGATCCGCCTAAGAGTGGTTCGGCAGGCGCCACCTTGGTCAGTGAGCAAGGTGCCGTTGCTTCCGCGGTGGGGTCGATTCGGGAATTTGCGGCTACCGGGCCACCTGAGAATCACCTAGCTAGTGGACAAATTTCGGGTATGGACTACGCGTGCAAGTCAATTGCGGGGTTCGTATCTTGGAGCTAGGTAGGAGAGTAGAGCCTCGAGATTCGTGCCGAGGACTTGTTGGCAAGTCTTTGAGATACGGCAAGAAGATTGGGGTTGGAAAAATCGGTCCCCGGCCGTTCAACCACCTCCTGCCCGTTTAGACGGAGCCAGTGACGTAGAGCTGCCACAATGTGGTATGCGCCCCCAGCCGTCGCTGGCTCCTCCTTTGTACGCGCCCGAGAAGGAACCGGGAAGGCTGGAAGCCGCGGTATTGAATTCTTGGTACGGAGGGTGACGAGAGTCTCACTGAGTGGGTACGGGGAATCATTTTCTGCATCGCGCCCGGGTGGTGAGCAAAAGATTTAGACTGACTTAAGGCGTTGTGCGAATCTTGAGTATAAGAAAAATGGCAAAGAATATACGGCGTTTTTAGATAATCGCGATGCATACAATAATCGTTATCTAAACGTTGTAATCGAATTTTTACATGGGTAAAGTCAACAACCATGTTCGCTTGAACCGCTCACTACTGCGGGCCCAATTGTATTCGGAGTAATTTTTGTCATCCTTGAATTCCATGATTCTTCCCCTTTCGCGTAGCCGCCGCTCGGCAGCCCGAGTTCTTACCGGTACTTTGGCGGCCGGCCTCGTATTCACCGGCCTTTACCCATGGGTCGAGGTGCCCAAGGCCTCCGCGGACACACAGTACGTGGTCAATGGGACCTTCACCTCTGGGGTGTCCGGGTGGAAGACAAACTCAAAGCAGCAGAGCATTAGCCACGTTGCGAATGGCCGAAACGGAGGCGCGGCACGGCTGTCGGCGACCACCGGCCCTGCCGGTTCGGTATTGAACGATCAGAAGTCCACCTTGACCAACGTTGCCGCAGGACAGACCTTCACCGCATCGGCCTGGGTCAAAGCGGAAGAACCGGGTATGGGTGGGCACTTGCGCGTCCGCGCCGTCGACAACGATGGAGTCGATACGCACCGCGAATACTTCCACCTGAATGACACGAACTGGACTAAGGTCAACTTCACGTTCACCAACACCAGAGCCGGTGCAGATTTCGACTTGAACGTCGTAGCCTATGACCTGGCTGTTGGCACCGGGCTGCTCATCGACGATGTGAACCTGACGCCGGGCACGGAAGCGGTCGAGGCGGACCCAAATGATGAAATCGGCGGCTATCTCACCGAGGGGGGCACCTACAGCAAGATCGGCATCCCTTCCGACGGGGCCTACTTCGGAGCCACCGTGGGAAGCAATGGTGATCCATCGTCCTTTGAGCAAGAAGTCGGTGGAAACCTGGGCATCCGCCGTACCTTCTACGGCCCTACCCAGGTGGACAGCGCCGTGAACATCGCAAAGACCGACATCGCGAGCAAGCGTATTCCTTGGATCAGTTTCAAGCTGCCTCATTCGTGGAATGACATGGCTGCAGGCAAGGGAGATGCCTGGGCCGAGGACCTGGTGACCAAGCTCGATGCCTTGCAGGGACCGGTGTGGTTGACCTTCCATCACGAACCAGAGGGGGACGGTCCAATCAAGGACTGGGTCGCCATGCAGAAGCACCTTTCACCGATCGTGAAGAGCTCTGACAACATCGCGTTTGCCACCATCCTGACCGGTTGGCACCAGGTCTTTGGCGAGGAGCAGTACTCCCTGGAAAATACGTGGCCTGGAGATGGTCTCGTCGACATCGTTGGATACGACGTGTACAACTACGACGAGACGGTCAAGGACGGCAAAGTTCGCGGCACGAGCCCGATGGACACCTATTTCCAGGAATTCGAGGCATTTTCTGCAAAGCACGATGTTGAATGGGGAATCGGCGAGACCGGAATCAACAACGAAGCAGCCGCTTCGGATCCGGAATGGATGCAACGCACCTATGACCAGATCGTCAACCGTGGAGGCATCGCGATGAGCTACTTTAATACCCACCTGAATTCGAGCACAACCTGGGAAATTACCGATAGTCTTAAGACTAAGCAATTTGGTGAAGTCCTGAAGGACTCGACCAAGATTAAATAGTCCGAGCGCTATGGGGGGGGCAGCTCCGTGCCTAGCTTGCAGGTGAACAGTCATGTTCCGATGGAAGGCGGGCCGGTAGCTGCCCTTTGCCATGCCCTCGGCGAATTGGGATTGGCCGGGAGAATTACGCTGGAGCCGGTTGGGGTGGGCTCAGCCATGGACAGCCTGGTCATTGTCCCGAACCTCGAGAACCCGCGCATCCTGGTTCCGGCCGGGCAACGAAAGGCCGCAAGCGCTTCCCTGCAGCGCTACAGCGCGGATCTGGGGATCGCCACGCGGCTGCAACGGCTGCTCGCGGCCCAGGCCATGCGGCTTTGGGGGCCGCGGACCCCGATCGCCCGCCATCAGCTGCGTCTCGCGCGGGGGATTAACCAGGGGCTCGTCGCCTACCTGTCCGAAAGTCTCGGTCAACCGGTGACGTTCAGCATGACCATCGGGAAGGTCCGCGCCAACCGGAAACCGATTCTGCAGCTGTTCTCGACTTCCGGCGAAAGCCTTGGATTCGCAAAGGTCGGCAGCAATGAATTCACCGCACGGCTCGTGCGCCAAGAGGCGCAGACCCTGCGGGAGTTGGGCGAGCAGCGCCTGGACCACCTGGAGCTTCCCAGCGTTTTGCATTCCGGTTCTTGGGAAGGCCTTGAATTGTTGGTCATGGCAACCATGCCAACCACCGCACTGGCGCCTCCGAGACGCCTAGCTCACCTCAGGGCACGGGCGGAGGGGGAACTGCACCGGGTATTTTTCGCCGGCCGCAAGCCGCTGGGCAGTAGCCTGTGGCTCGCGAGCTGGCTATCGGCTGCCAGGCAGCACGAATCCCCGTCGCCGTTGTGGCAGCGATGGCGCACTGCCCTGGAGCAGCTGGAAGGTCGATACGGGTCGGAGCAACTGGAGTTCAGCGCCACCCACGGGGATTGGACCGCCTGGAATATGGCCGACTACCGCGGCCGATTGCAGGTGTGGGACTGGGAAAGGTTCGCTGCGAATGTACCGGCAGGCCTTGACCGCCTGCATTTCGCGGTGCATGAGGCATTCGGACGTTCAGGAGTCAGCGAACGAACTCTGCGGGCTGTGCTGGGGGAAGCAAAACGAGGGGAACAGTTGCTCGCCGCCTGCTATCTCGCGGATCTGGCTGGCAGATACCTGCTCGGGGAGCGGGAGCAACAAGTGCAAGCCGTACAGCAGAAAACCGCAGTATTGGTAGCTGTGCTGGAAACAACTTTGGGGGATTAGCAAATGATTGGCAACGAAATACGCGCGCTGACCAAGCAGGCCAAAAAGGTGCTTCCGGCACCGGTGATCGGTGCCCTGCGTGCCGGGATGCAGGGCATGGGGATGCTGAGCGCTCCGGCGCGGACCTTGCCTGATTTCATCATCATCGGCGCGCAGCGCAGCGGCACCACCTCACTGTATCGATTGCTCTCGGCGCACCCAGCGGTCGCTCGTCCCACCGCCTCCAAAGGGATCGGATATTTCGACGTGAACTATGCCCGGGGCATGCGCTGGTACCGGGGACACTTTCCGCTGCGTTTGACCACCGGCATCCTGCCAGGTTCCTCCGTCCGCCAAGTCTTTGAGAGCAGCGGCTACTACTGCTTCCACCCGCTAGCCGCGGAGCGGATTTCCAAGGACCTGCCCGACGTCAAACTCGTGATAATGCTGCGCGACCCGGTGGAGCGCGCCTATTCGGCCCACCGCCACGAACTGGTCCGCGGATTCGAGACGGAGGATTTCGAAACGGCCCTTGAACTGGAGGACCGCCGGCTGGCGGGAGAAAATCAGCGGCTCATCGACGATCCGCAATACCAGAGCCACAGTCATCGGCATCACGCCTATCTGCGCCGCGGGCTGTACGCCCAGCAAATTCGTCGGATCCACGAAGCCGTTGGCAGCGACCGGCTATACCTGATGGATGCCGATGATTTCTTCCGGCACCCCATCGAGGAGTTCAGAGCATTGCTCAAGTGGCTGGGGCTGCCAGATTTCATTCCAGACAGTGTCCCGGCGGAAAACGCGCAACCTCGTGCCGCAATGGATGAACAGCTTCGTGCTCGACTGCGTGACTATTTTGCCGCGCCGGACCGCGAGCTCGCGGAGCTGATGGGCAAGACCCCCTCCTGGCGGCGCTAGCGAAGGACAGGAAAATCACTGGAGGACAGCGGCGAGCAAACGGCTGGTGGCCCCTCCGTCTTCCAAGGGACAGAATCGTTGCCTGAACAACTCGTAGCGTAGGGCAAAGCGATTTACGTAGTCATCCAGTCGCAGAAGCTCAGCGATGAGTTCTTCCAGGGTTTGCGTGATGGGTCCGGGTGCCCACTGGTGATAGTCGAAATACAGCCCGCGAGTTTGTTCGCTGTACTTCACCAGGTCATAGGCGTAGAGAATGATGGGTTTGCCGGTGACGGCGAAATCATAGATCGCCGAAGAATAATCCGATACCAAGACATCTGCCGCAAGGTAAAGATCGGCAACCTCGGAGTACCTGCTGACGTCAACGACGCTGAGCCGTTCATCCTGCCATGTGCTGGCCTTGCTTTGCACCACCGTGTGCAGCCGATTGAGCACCACGGTTCCGGCTGGCAGCAGTCGGGACATCAGTTCGTAATCCATGGCGCTCGGGTCCCGGAAGCGACCGTGCTCGTCCTTGCTGTCATCTCGCCACGTCGGTGCGTAAAGCACCACGAGCTGATCCGGGGAAACCCCCAAACGGGCCCGCACGCGCTGACGAATCCGCGGAGCCTGCGGCGAATTGAGGATGTCATTTCGTGGATACCCGGTCTCCAGGATATGGCCGTCATAGCGGAACGCGGATCTGAGTAGTTCGGTGCACGCGGGGCTGGGGGACACCAGGTAGTCCCATTTGCGCACGTCGCGAACGACCCGTCTCATGTGGGCCGAGAACCTTTTGGAGCTCGGATGCGATTCATCGAATCCGACCTTCTTCAGCGGTGTGCCATGCCAGCATTGAACATAGGTTACCTTTGGTCCCTTGACCAAGTGTTTGGAGACGATGTCGTTGGCGACAAGGAAATCGGTGGTCAGCAGCTTGCGGAAATAGTCCGGGGAGTGCCGTTTTACCGGCGTGCAATGCTTCGGCAGGCGGGCTTCGTCCGTTGCCACCCAGTCCAGTCTGATCTCCGGGTGCAGCTTGCTCACGCCTTCGGAAATGGCTCTAGGGCTGTCGGCATACCGACCACGCCAACTTTCAAACATCATGGTGCGCACCACGGGGTCATCCTTTCGCCTGGCCGGACTTTCGCTTAGGCAGAATATGCCGGAATGTTGTCAACTGAAGCCGCCGCCGAAAAACCCACAACGCCGCGAGGTAAATCAGCACCCCGGCGCTCAAGGCAAGCGCAAAGGGCAGGATTGCATGAGTTCCAGAAAGCGCCACAGGGAGCAAGGGGCCGGCGAAACTGAGAATCGCGAGCACCGCAATGAGTGCGGCCTGCCCGCTGAAAGGATTGATTCGCAGTGTCAGGAAGACCCCGAAAAATGTGAGCACGTTGCGCAGCACGATGGCCGTGCCCCAAGCGAACGCGGCACCCTGCAACCCGAAGGCCGGAACAAAAACGAAGCACAAGCCGATATTGGCGGCCAGGCCGACCAGCGAGATCACCAAGCTCGTGGTGCTCCGCCCGGACATCAACAGCATTGTGTCCAGCGGGCCGGCGGCGGTAGCTAGCATCAAGGCCAGGCCCATCACCAGGACCACTATGCGAGCGGACGAGGTGCCGTAGTCCGGGCCGAACAACAGGAGATAATGATTCACTCCGACTATGGCCGTGATGTATAGGGGCCAAGCCAGTCCCATGTTCCAAGAGGTCGCGGTCTTGAACACCGCTTCCAGGGTCTTGATCTGATCCATCGCCAGCAACTGGCTGAAGCGCGGTTGCAGAACCTGTTGGATTGCGTGGACTCCGAACTGTCCCAAGGCCACAAAACGGGTGGCGGCCGTGTACACAGCCGCCTCAGCCGGACCGATCAGCGCAGCCACAATAACAATATCGGCACGCTGGACGATGGACTGTGAGATCCGGGAAATGGCCCGTGGCCAGGAAAACGTCCAGAATTCTCTTGCGACGGCACGGACCTCGGACCGGGATGGTGTCGTGGTGCTCCGGTAGGGACGGAACACGCGGCGAAAGAGTACAACCGACAAGCCAGCGGCAACGGCATAGGGAATGGCCCAGCTCGCGGTAAGCCAGATCAGCGAGCCGCCCATCGCCGCCACCGACAGTGCACCCAGCGGCTGGAGGACCGGGCGAAGCAACTTCTCGCTCAAGACGGTGCTCTGCACCGTTCCCAAGGCACGTGCGGCCGCCAGGCTGAGATCCCCAAGGGCCGCCACGGGCAGCAGGAGCATCAGCAGGATGATAGTCAGTTGGCCTTCCACGCCATGCAGACCGATGGTCGCGGCGATTTGCCCGGACAGCAGGCTGCCCACAAGCGCCAAGAGCAGACCGCAGCAGAGCACCGGATTACGTGCGGCGCTCAACACCAGGGGCATGTGCCCAATCCGGTCCAGTGCCTGATAACGCATGAGGAAGCGGGCCAGACCCGCATCGGTGCCCAGCGAGCAGATGCTCAAGGCGATCACGAAAATCGAGGTCGCGGTGAATAGGGCGCCAGCGGTACGTTGTTCGAAGCTCTGGGTAACCACCACAATGAACGCGAAGTTCAGCAACGCCGCGACCGCCGCGCCGAGCACGTTGAGGCTACCGCTGCGGGCAATGCCCGCCAAATGGTGTTGAAGTTGGGCAGCCATGGATCAGGTGGTCTTGCTTCCCGAAACTCCATTGGACAAGTGCTCGGCGCGGCCGTTGTCGGGGCGCGGCCGGTGCCGTGCCGGCTGAGAGTTCGTGGGCCGGATTAGCAGGGCACGCAGTTCGGCGGCCAGGCTCACGCACACGTTCTGCGCAGCCCGGACATCCTTGCGCTTGGTGGTGCCCAGCTCGACCTCCACGAGCACGGTGGGTATTACGGACACAAGCCATTGGGTGATGGAAAGACTCAGCTCTGGGGCGATCACCAGCACCGCATCGAATTCCTTGCCTGCGCTGATCAGGAACTCGTTGAGCCGCTCGGAAGACAGCCCGTTCTCATAGTGCTTGACGAGTTCCCCCTGCCCGATGAGACACAACAGCTGGTTTGAGCTCTGGCTCGCTTCCGCCAGGGTGCTTTGGCCGGCGAGCACCTCCCCAATGCCTGGCAGCTTCGCAGTATTCCCGGACTCCACCGCCCTGCCGGTGGCGTCGATGACCAGCACCTTCAGCCCGGCCGAGGCCAGTATGTCGGCCACGGCATTGTAGGAGAGCGGAAAATCGCATCCGTCATCGGCCGAGGCAAGCAGCAGCACCCGTCGGTTGCTGTTTTGCACCATGCCCAGCAGTTCGGAGCGAAATTGCGTGAGCTTGGGAGAATTTCTAGCCAGTGCAGGGTTACTGTCTTTGGCCTCGCCGCGAGATAGCTCGGCTTCGTTCAGCACGCGCAGGGCATTGACGCCGAATGATTTCAGTTCATCGACCCGGCGCAGGACCTTGTTGCTTCGGGCCATGAACACCATGATCAGCATTCCCAGTCCCAAGCCTGCCAGCAGCCCGGCAAAGGCAAGCAATTCGCGCAGGCTCAACAGCGCAGCACGATCCAGAGTCGCTGCGGTGACTACTTGACCCGGGTCGATGCGGGTGGTCGCCAAAGTACTTTCCCGGGCACCGAGCGAAGCGATTTGCGAGGCTCCGGCGTTCAGCTGGGCTTCCAGCGTGGTGCGTTCAAAGGCGGTGATATTCGGCTTCCCGAGTTCTTCGCTCAGCTCGCCCATATTCGCGGTCAGCTTCTCGATCTCGTCCCGGATGCCGGTGATCTGCCCTTCAAGATAAGCGGCAGCCTGATCGCTGCGGAACTCCAGGAACGCGTCGGCGAAAGCCTGTGCTCCGCGTACCGCAGCGTCAGGGTCATCGTTCTCGAAAGTGATCTCGATCAACTGCGTGTTGGGCGGTACGGTGGTGGTCAACTGGCGCAGCAGAGAAACCGGATCCGAGCCCTGCTCGGTGGACTCGATGACCTTCGCGGCGACCTTGTCTGATTTCAGCACCTGGGCTTCGGTGGTCAGGTTGACCAGCTGCTCACCTCGGGTGCCAGGATAGAAGGCATTGCCATCCAGCGGCGTCACCAGGATCACCGTGGAAGCGGTTTGCGCACGCGGCGCGGCGTGTCCAACCGCGAAACCGAGGCTTGCCCCCAACAGGGCCAGGATGGCCGCTAAGACCCACATCTTTCTGGATGCGGACTTGAACAACGTCAAGCGAGATTTATGATCAGCGCGAGCTTCCAAGATTAGTTCCCCCAAGTTCTAATCCGCCGGGTATCGCTGTTCCCGGTAATGACTGTAATATACCTCTCATTTGCGCGTGATTCCGCAAAACCGGACGAATACTTTTTAAACCCCTGTTCGTCTGCACGCAAGATGAGTAATCTGGCCGGATGGGAACACTTTTATTTGTGGGGTCC
The DNA here is from genome assembly GCF_002979835.1 of Arthrobacter sp. MYb221. Classification (NCBI taxonomy): domain Bacteria; kingdom Bacillati; phylum Actinomycetota; class Actinomycetes; order Micrococcales; family Micrococcaceae; genus Arthrobacter; species Arthrobacter sp. MYb221. The sequence goes on from NZ_PCPW01000011.1 coordinate 118,638, forward strand.
AGCGGGGGGCACCTGGCACAAATGCTGAGCATGGACGCTTGGTGGAAGCAACACCGGCGCGCGTGGGTCACTTTCGACACCCCGGATGCCACAAGCGCATTGCAGGGCGAAGACGTCACCTGGGCCTATCATCCGACCACCCGGAATCCAGTGAACGCGATGCGGAACCTGTGGTTGTCGATCAAGGTGTTGCGAGCTCACCGGCCGACGGCGGTTATCAGTACCGGGGCCGGGGTGGCGCTGCCCTTCTTTCTGACCGCGCGGCTGATGGGTATTCCCACCGTCTACGTGGAGGTGTATGACCGCATCGACTCGCGCACGCTGACCGGTCGGCTGTGCCGTCCGCTGTCATCCGAATTCTGTGTCCAGTGGGAAGAGCAGCTGAAATATTATCCCGGTGCCAGCGTGATCGGACCGCTGCTGTGAAATCCGCCAAACCAGATGTCACGGTGCTGGCTTTGGTCGGGACCGACCACCACCCCTTCGATCGCATGGTCAACCTGGTTGACGAGTTGCTGGCGGGGCATGATCCGTCGGACGGGGCGCTGAGCTGCCTGATCCAATTCGGCACCGCCCAGGCGCCCAGTTCCGCCCAGGGCAGGGACTTCCTGGCCAAGGACGAAGTCAAAGAGCACATCGATCGAGCCGACCTGGTGCTGTGCCATGGCGGCCCGTCAACCATCGTAGAGATCCTGCGCAGCGGAAAGATGCCATTGGTCATGCCACGAGATCCGGAACGCGGAGAGCATGTGGACGGCCATCAACAGCGCTTTGCCCGGCATATGGCCGGACTGGGGCTGGTCCAGCTGGTCGACTCGGTGCAACAAGTCCGTGCCGAAGTCGAGCAATTCACCGCTGGTGCCGACGAGCGGCTGAAACCCGGCATCGAATTGCCATCCCCGGACGAGAGCGCCCTCCGGCTAGGTCTAATCGTGGACAGGCTGATCGCAGCGGCGCCGGCACAGCGATGGTGGCGCCGCGGCGGACGGCGGCGGTAGCCAGGACTAGATGCCGCGCCCTCGGCGGTGCGCCCACCCGAGCAGCCGCTGCGCGCTGACCAGCCGTGACACGACCGCGAGGGCCAGCAGTGCACGTCGCTCGGTGGGTGAGCGCCGCAGCGTCTGCAGGGCGCCGCGAACCGCCTCCCTGCGGTGCCCGAGAGCCGCATTGGCAAAGGCCCTGCGCCCGAGGAGCCGGGCATGGCCTTGCGGATCGAGGCTCAGCACCGGATGCTTGTGCAGCTCGTAGTCGATGGCCTGGATGATGACGGCCCAGTTCTGCGAGAACTGCGAGCCGCCCCAGCGGACCCGAACCAGCGGATCTGCGGCCACCGCAATGTCACCTGCCTGCACGGCACGCAGCAGCCAGTCGAAATCCTCGCCGTAGCTGCCCGGCAGCTGTTCATCCACCAGCCCGATTTGATCAAGCAGGGCGCTTCGCTTGACCATCACCGAGGAGGGGTGGGCTTCCATGACCCGGCGCCGAACCAGACTGCGCAAGGTCAGGTCCTCGGCTTGCGGTACCCGGATATTGGAGTGCCCCTGGTAGTCCACGATCACCCCGGTGACCGCAGTCAGCGCGGCAGGGTCAGCGAGCACCGCGACCTGAGCCGTGAGCTTGCCCGGCAGCCAGGTATCGTCGTCATCGCAGAATGCCACGTACGCCCCACGAGCCTGAAGAATTCCAGAATTCCGGGCTCCTGCCAGACCGGGCGTACGCTCGTTGGCGATGACCCGCACCGTGCGGTCGCTCCCGTCGTGGACCAACGAGGTATTCGGAACGCTTTTGTCGAAGACCACGATGCACTCGATCGTTCCGTCATAGTCCTGGTCCATCACCCCTTCGATGGCCAGCTTCAACAGCTCCGGACGGTTATGCGTGGCAATGACCACGCTGACCATCGTTTCGCCGTTGGCCTCGGATGCTTCGCGTGCGGCTTGTTTTGCAGATGTGTCGCTCAATGTTCTCCCCAATCATTCACCTGGCAACTGAACTTCCTGGCTTGCCCCGCACCGGGACGGGTGCGGGCAACGCTGTGTGATATAGCTGGCTAGCGCATTTGCGCACCGCTTTTCCGCGGCTTGGAGCGCCGCTGCAGCGCGAGGGCCGGCAGCAGCCCGAGCAGAGACAGCGAGACAAGCACGACCTCAGGCTGGTTCTTGGATTCGCTGGTGGTCGTCGCACGCAGGATCTCACCCGCACGGGTATCGCTGACCGTCAAGTCAATGAGGGAATCGCGCAATTCAATCTCCCGCGCCAGCTCGGGGTCGATGTCCAGCAGCGAGTCCACCTCAATTTGCTCGGGGGTATCGGGCGACAACGCCATCAGCTGCTCCTGAAGATCCCGCAAGACCTGTTCCTTGCGCTGGGCCAGGAACTCGTTTCGCACCGCCAGATACTCCTCGGCGATCAGGCTCATCACCTCGGTGGTCCGCTGCTTGTCGGTGCTCGCGTAGTTCAAATGCAGCACGCGGCTATTGGGCGTGGCGGAAATCGACACGGCGCTGCGGATCTCGGCATTGCCCAGCTCCGGATAGGCGGCGTTGACCCTGTCCAGCGTGCTCTGCGTGAGCACCAGAGCCGCTTCGGTATCCACGGTGATGCTGCGCGAACCCTCACCCGCCGTGCCGGATAAATACATCGGGGTGGGAGCCAGCAGCAACGAGGTCTGCGCGATGTATTGGGCGGGTCTGCTCGACGTCCAGAGCACACCGAGCGCCAGCGCGCAGGACATCGCCGACAGCAGCACGATCTTCTGCCGGCGGTGCAGCACGAAATAGCCGGTGAGCTGAGGCAAATCCTGCGGATCGAGTGCGGCGTAGCGTTCCCGCCACATCAGCCCCAGCCCGAGCATGATCGTCAGCAGCGGCATGCCCAGGGTGTCGTAGATGAACATCTGCAGGGCGAAAAAGCACAGCAGCGACATCCCTACCAGCTGCAACGCAGTCTGCACGCGCCAGAAATGCCACGCCTGCCAGAGGAAGAAGAGCAGGAAGAACGCGGCCCCTACCAAGCCTTGGGAAAAGATCACCAGCCAGATATGACCCTGCGTTCCCAACGGCGGCACCTCGCAGGCGGGACAGTCCGGGGTGCCGCCACCGGCGATGGAGGCGAAGCTTCCCTGGATGTCGCGGGTGCTGCCGAAACCGGCCACCGGGGATCCCTCGGCGGTGCTCAGCACGGTCTGCGTCAGCAGCTGCGAGCGGCGTTCGTTGCTGTGCGCGTTGTCAAGCCTTTCAAGAGCGGTATCGGCCAGCGGGCTAATCGAGAAAGCGACGGCACCAACCAGGACCGTGAGCACCACGGCGGCCACGAGCTTGAAACGGTGCCGCTGCGGGCCGCGCACCGCAATGTAGCCAAGCAGGATGAGCAGCCCCAGCCCCAGCGAGGCCCAGAGTCCGCGGTTCATCGATTGGACCACCGGAATGGTGGCCAGGGCCAGTATCGCTATCCCGAGAACGCGGCGCCAACCGGCACGCTTCGAGAACCAGCCGAGAATGAAAAACGGCAGGAACAACGAGAAATTACTGCCCCAGCTGTTGGCAAAAGCGAACGGCGCGATCGGCCGGTATTCGGGCCGTCCCAGGAAATTGGTCAGACTCGCCGCGGCGGGGTGCGCGATGGAATTAATCAGGCTGTTGGAACGCAAGGACTCGGGCAAGAGCAGTTCCACCAGGGAAGTCACTTCAAAGCGCGGGGCCAAGACGCCCAACAAGCCGCCGGCGACCACAAAAATGAACATCCACCCCATGAGGCGCACGACAAGTGCGTTGCTTAGTTCTTCCTTCTTGGTGTTGATGATCCACAGCAGCATGACCGTACAGCTGAGGTACCACATGAAGCGGTACCCGAAGACGAGGACCCGGCTGAACCCGCCGCCTGGAACGGCTCCGGGGGCGTTCGCCCAGAGCAGGAATAAGCTGGCCGACATCCAAACCAGGAACAGCAGCCACCAGCCGAAGCCCTTGGGAGTGGCCAGGCTGCGTTTCTTGGCCAATTGCCAGAGCAGGGGCACCGCGAGCAGGATGGGAAGGATCGCGCTGAGTCCCAACAGCCACCACAAGGGGAAACCGAGGACCAGCAGGACCAGCGGCCACGTTGTCCGAGTGAGCATTTTTGGGTGCGAAGAATCCTCGGTATCCGAAGATACCGCCGATGGCACCAAACTGACCTGCACGAATCCGCACCCCCAAAGCGCGTCGAGCCTGCTCCCGCTATGGTTCGCACCATTCCCAATTGAGCAGTTACTTGAGCGTACCGACAAGCGCGAACCCTGACAAGGGATCCGGCGGCAATCCATCGAGTACCGAAGGGGACCGGGACGGTTTCAGCATTCATCCGGCCGCTGCCTTGCCCCTTGTCGCATTGGGGCAAAGGCCATACTCTAATCGGCCGCAAACTACTTGATTCCCCGGCTAGATCTGTTCGGGAATCGGAATGTGGCGCATAATTTGTCCTAATCGTGCTGCGTGGGTTGGGGTTCGCGCAAACCAGGGAGATTGTGGTGCTGCGCGGTGGATCATGTCACTTTTTGGGGGAAGGGCAATTCCATGATTAATCGGCATGGGACTTTCGGAAAATATTTGCGGAGTCTATTCGTGGCAGTGCTTGCCTCGGCAGCTATGGCCATCACGCTGCTGGGGGCTCCTCCGCCGCCGGCCCAAGGCGCCTTTCCCGGCGACCACGGCAATATCGTCAGCACGGAGCCCAGCAGCAATACCCCGCATGTTTTGGACGGCTACGTCAGGGGATTCGCCCACGTTGGCCCAAATACTATTGCGGTCGGAAACTTCACGCAGGTGCGAAATCCCGGAAGCGACACCCCGGTAATCTCGCGCACCAATATCTTTTCTTTCAACACCGAGACCGGGCAGGTCAATTCGGACTTCACACCTCAGGTCAACGGAGAAGTCACCGATATCATCCCGGCCGGTGACGGCGTTAATGTCTTCATCGGCGGTGGCTTCAACGAGGTCAACGGCGCCACGACCCGTGCCGTGGCCAAGCTCAATGGGCAGACCGGACAAAAGACTGCCGGATTTACCACCCCCGCCTTCAACGGCCGGGTCACCCAGGTGCTGCTGAAGAATGACACGTTGTACGCCTCGGGCCGATTCACCAAGGTCGGCAGCGCCGACCGCACCCTCTTGGCCGGGCTGAACCCGGACACCGGCGCGGTGCTGGACAACGTCGACGTGCTTTTCGAGGAACCGCGCAAGGGCACGCTGAACCTGTACAGCATGGACATCACCCCGGATGGGTCCCGGCTCATCGGCATCGGCAACTTCCTCAAGGTCAATGGCGAGCGCCATCCGCAGATCGTGATGCTGGCCCTCGACTCCTCCGGCGCCACCACCGCACCATGGGCCACCGAACGGTATGCGCCGGCCTGCTCGTCTTCCTTCGACAGCTACATGCGCGACGTTGAATTTTCCCCGGACGGATCCTATTTCGTGGTCGTCACCACCGGTGCCTACTTCCGCGGTACCCTGTGCGACACCGCCGCCAGATTCGAGACCGGGGCCGTGGGCACCGCCCAGGAGCCGACCTGGATCGACTACACCGGCGGCGATACCTTGATTTCGGTTTCGGTCACCGAACGCGTGGTCTACGTCGGTGGGCACCAGCGATGGATGAACAACCCCTTTGCCGGGGACCGGGTCGGGCCCGGCGCCGTATCCCGCGAGGGGCTGGCCGCACTCGATGTGCGCAACGGCATGCCCTTTAGCTGGAACCCGGGCCGCACCCGAGGCTACGGCGTCTACCAATTCCTGGCGGACGACCAGGGACTGTGGATCGGCAGCGATACCGACCGGATATCCGGCTGGCAGTACCGTGGGCGCATCGCCTATATGCCGTTGGCCAACGGCGTGCAGTTCCCGCACGACAATGTCGGCAACGCGGACAACCCGCTGTTCTTGATCAACTCCGCCGAAGCCACCGGAGAGACCGAGCTGGTCATGCGCGAGCTGTCTTCGGCGGGCTTGGCGACCAGCCAGAGCGTTTCGACGAACGTCGACTGGTCCGGAGTGCGCGCGGCGTTCATGGTCGATGGCTGGGTTTATACGGCCAACTCCGATGGCACCTTGCAGCGCCGGACCTTCGACGGGACCAGCTTCGGTGCCGCCGAGAATATCGACCTGAATCTGCTCACCGCCTTTGCCAGCGAGATGACCTCGATGACCTCTGCCTTCTTCGATCCGGAAACGGCGCGCATGTATTTCACCCGCGGCGGGTCAAGCACGCTGAACTATCGCTACTTCAACACCGAGAGCACGATTACCGGTGCCGAATTGTATGCCGCGCCTTCCAGCGGGGCGGCTATCAACTGGAGCCGGGTCAAATCCGCATTCCTTTCGGGCGACACCCTCCACGTTGCCGACAACACCGGAGAGCTGAGTACCTGGGAATGGGATTCAACGCTGGGCAACGTGGTTCCGGACTCGCAGCGGGCCGTCTCCGGTCCGCGGGTGGACGGCGTGGACTGGAGCAGCCAGGATCTGTTCGTCTTGGCAGGAAACCATCCCGCCGAGGAGCTTGAGGTGCTTGACCCGAACGTCGAGTTCGAGGCCACGATCAGCGGCGCCACGGTGAACTTCGACTCCGCGGGCAGCAGCACGCAGGACGGCACCATCACCAGCTACGAGTGGGACTACGGGGACGGAAACACCGCGGTGGGTCCGGTTGCCCAGCACACCTATGGCGAACCGGGCACCTACACGGTGGCCCTGAAGATCACCACCAGCTCCGGCGAAGTGGGCGAGGCCAGCCGCATCATCGTAGTGGGCGGGAGCAACACCGGCCCTGACATTCCGGACGACCCCTATGGGGAAGCGGTGTACAACGATGTCCCGGAGATCTACTGGCGGTTGAATGACGCCACGGGCGGTACCGCGGTGGATGCCTCCGGCGGTGAAAGCCACGGCACCTACCGGCGCTTCGTAACCCGGGGGACCGAGGGCGCACTGGTCGGCGAGGATGACAAGGCGATCAGCTTCACCAGCAATTCCTCGTTCAGCTACGGATGGATCTCCAGCAACAACAGCTACACGAATCCCGGGCCGTTCTCCGTGGAGGCCTGGTTCAAGACCTCGAGCACGCAGGGCGGCACCATCGCCTCCTTCGGCAATCGCGCCGATCAGCTCTCGAACCAGCATGATCGCAAGATCTTCCTGACGAATTCCGGCCAGCTGGTCTTCGGCACCTATCCCGGATCCGAGGCCCGGGCCACCACCAGCAACGCCTACAACGACGACGCCTGGCACCATGTGGTGGCCACCCAAGGCAGCGAGGGCATGCGGCTCTACGTCGACGGTGCGCTGGCCGCAAGCCATCCGGCAACCACGGCGGAGAATTTCACCGGGTACTGGAAGGTCGGCGCAGAAACCACCTGGTCCGGCAACAGCCGTGCCTGGCTGATCGGTTCGGTGGACGAGTTCGCGGTCTACGGAAGGGCATTGAGCGCCGAACAGGCGGCCGAGCACTATACGTTGGGCAGCAACGAGCCGCCGGCAAACCAGCTGCCGGTGGCCGAATTCGACGCTAGCGCGCACAGCCTGACGATTTCGGTTGATGGATCGGCATCCAGCGACCCGGACGGCACGCTGGCCTCCTACGAATGGGACTTCGGGGATGGGAATACCGCCCAGGGGATATTCGTCAACCACAGCTACGCCGAGGACGGCGACTACGAGGTCACCCTGACGGTGACGGACAACCGCGGTGCCACCGCTTCGAAGACCGAAACGGTGAGCGTGCAGCAGCTGCCCAACGAGCTTCCCAACGCCGATTTCACGGCTTCCTCGCTCGGCTTGGATGTCACCCTGGATGCCGCCGCGGCCAGCGACCCGGACGGAACCATCCAGGAGTACTCCTGGGACTTGGGGGACGGGAATACCGCCACGGGCCAGGTCGTGGAGCATGCCTACGCCGAGGCCGGCAGCTACCAGGTCACCTTGACCGTGACCGACGATCGAGCCGGACAGCACAGCGTGACCAAGGAGATCCCGGTCACGCAGATCGCCCCGGCAAGCTTCGTGGATTCCGCGGCGAGATATATGAACAGCTCCAATGCCCAATTGCAGCTGCCCGCGGGCATCGAAGCCGGGGACGGGATCATCATGCTGACCACGTCGAATTCGACCAGTGTCAGTATGGAGGAACCGAGCGGCGTCACCGGCTGGAGCAAGCTGGGCCAGGAAGCCGTGGGCGGGGTGCATACCAGGGCCTACGCCAAGGTTGCCACCGCCGAGGACGCCGGAGCCACGGTGGCGCTGCCTACCGGGTCGATGCTGAAGACGACCATCCACGCGTTGGTGTACCGCGGCATTTCCGCGGACTGGATCGCCGATTCGGCCGCGGTAGTGACTACCAGCAGCTCTGTGGAGAAAGTGACTCCAGCCGTGGCCGTCGAGCAGCCGGGCAGCACGGTGATCAGCTACTGGGCCGATAAGGGAAGCATCGAGAATTCGATCACCCCTGCCGCGGAAACCGAGCCGCGCGGGACCGCGGTGGGCAGCGGCAACGGGCGCATCGTCTCGGTAGCCGCCGATCAGCAGACGCTGACCACCGGGCTCACCGGCGGGGTGGTGGGCACGATGGATGTCGCTTCGGTCCGCACGGCCATGTGGTCCATTGTCATCAATCCCGGTTCCACCTCGGTTCCGGAACCGAACCAGCCTCCGGTGGCCGACTTCGCGGTCGAGGTTGACGGCCTGGACATCGCCGTTGACGGAAACGCTTCGGCGGACCCGGATGGAGAGATCGCCGAGCATGCGTGGGACTTCGGAGACGGGAACACCGCCACCGGGGCCGCCGCCAGCCACAGCTACGCCGAGGGCGGGGACTACACGCTCACGCTGCGCGTGACCGATGGCGAGGGCCTCCAATCCGAGCCGGCCACGCAGACGGTGAGCCTCACCGCGCCGGAACCAGATCCTGACCCGGACCCAGAACCGGATCCTGACCCGGATCCGGAACCCGGGCAGGTCGTTGACTTCGTGGCCGGGGTCGAGGCGAACCTGTCCAGCAGCCTGCCGCGCGTGAACGTTCCGGAGTCGGTCCAGGAGGGTGATGGGCTGCTGCTGATGGCGACGGTCAACTCCTCCACGGCGGCCCTGGACGAGCCGGCCGGCGTCACCGGATGGACCTTGCAGGATTCCCTGCAAGAGGACGGTACGCACACGGTGTTGTACTCGAAGGTCGCCGCCGCCTCCGACGCCGGAACCCAGGTCTCCATACCGCTAAGCACAACGGCCAAAACGGGGATTCATCTCCTGGCCTACCGGGGCATTGGCGAGGCGTGGGTGCAAGACTCCGCCATCGAACTGCTCCGTACCAATGGGGTGGAGAAAATCGCTCCGCAACTGGAGGCTAGCGGTGGCGGACTGACCGTGCTTGGCTACTGGGCGGATAAGGGAAGCCAGGACAACGCGCTTACGGCGCAGCCCGAGTTGCTGAACCGCGGCAGCACCGTCGGTTCCGGCGGCGGGCGGATCACCTCGCTGGTGGCCCAGAGCGACGGCGCGGTTCCAGCTGGTACCGTGGGCGGCTTTGCCGCCACCTTGGAAAGTGCCGGAGCGCGAACCGTTGCCATGACGGTGACGCTGGCAGGAAAGGATGAATAATCATGTCCAACACCCTTGAACGGCAGAAGAACTCCAAGCCGGCGCGGACCCGCTGGCTGCTGGCCATCCTCGGCGCGCTGCTGGTCGTGGCGCTGGCCACCTGGCTGATCATCAATGCCCTGGGCGGCTCCGGCCCGCAAGGCCAGGACGCCGGGAACGAGCCGGAGGGCGGTGGTGCGGTGGCGGCCGGGGAAGCCGAAGACCAGGGGCCCGCCGAGCCGATCACCACCTTCGAAGGAGCCACGTCCGGGGACTGGCCGGAGGCTCCACAGGACAGCGTGGGCTGCGGCTACGTGGCCGAGCGGCTGGGCACCATCAACCAGGACGTGCAGCTGCAGGGCGTGGACGCAATCCGCGGCTGGCTGGATGCCATCGATGATCTGCAAGGCGATCCCTCGGTCACCGAGCACAGCCAGCAGTTCGATGCGGTCAAGCGCAGCTGGAGCACCGTCCTGGCGGTGGAAGCCGACGAGGAACAAGACGGCGAGAAGCAGCTGGAAGAGGCCGAGCAGTCGCTGGAGGTGCTGATCAAAAGCGTTGAATGCAACTAAATAGCACTATCGGCAGGCACCGGGAACCAGCTCTTGGACTCTGGTGCTTGCCTATTGAATCCATGTATTACTGGGGAGGATCCATGAATTCGCCAAGGCCCGGGGGAATCCGGGCACGAAGCGCCGCAGGGTGCGTAGTCATTGTGCTGGCGGCCCTGATGGCCGGGTGCACCAATGGGGCGGGCACCGAAACGACCGCGGAACCGGCAGCCACCGACGCGCCGGCGGCTCAGCCGTTGACCTTGATCGCGCACCGCAGCGCCTGGCGGGTGTATCCGGAATCCTCGGCGGAAGCCATGCAGGCGCTGGCCAACACCGGCTATCCGATCGAATTCGACTTGCGTCCCCTGGCCGACGGCACGCTGGTTCCAAGCCATGACCCGCTGGCCGACCGGAGCCTGGAAGGCGTCACCGGACCGTTGGAAGAACTTTCGCTGGAGCAGTGGGAGCTGGCCAAGGTGCGTTCCCAAGACGGCGAAACGCTGGGAAGCACCACCACCTGGCCGGAGATCCTGGACGAATACACCACGGGCAATGTGCTGTTCCCCGAGCTGAAGCGGCCGGTGCCGGATTTGGAGGATTTCACCGCGTCCGTGATCAGCCGGCAAATCCAGGGCTCGGTGATCGTGCAAACCTACGACTACGCCGCCGCCGTGCAGCTGGCCGCCAGCGGGTTGCAGGCCCTGCTCCTGCTGCTGCAGGAGATGCCGGAGCCCGCGGAGATCAAGGCCCAAGGGATCGACTACGTGGGGGCCTCCCGAGATCTTCCCACGGACTATATTCGCGCGCTCAAGGATACCGGGCTGACGGTGTACATCTACACGATCAATAGCACCGAACGGCTGCTGCCGTACCTGGAGCTGGGAATCGACGGCGTATACACCGATGACCCGTGGAAGCTGGAGCGGTTGATCATCGAGGAGGGGCTTTTCGATGAGTGAGCCGCACCCGTCTGGAACATGCAAACTGCGGGACACCGCACCGGTGGGACCAGCAGATGGGCATTGAAGCGTACATCACCTTCGCGGTGATTATCGGGGTGCTCGCCGCCCTGGCTTGGGGGCGGTTGCCGGCGGATGTGGTGCTGATGGGCGCGGTGCTCATCTTGCTGCTCTCCGGCGTCCTGGAACCTGCCGAGGCGCTGGTAGGTTTTGCCAATCCCGGAGTCATCACCGTGGCGGTGCTGTATATCGTCGCGGCGGGCCTGAAGGAAACCGGAGCGGTGCAATGGCTCGCCAACCTGTTGCTCGGCCGGCCTAAGACCCAGCGCGGCGCCTATGCGCGGCTCGCCTTCCCGGTCGGAGCTCTCAGCGCATTCCTGAACAACACCACGGTGGTGGCCATGCTGCTGCCCGCCATCCAGGACTGGTCCGGACGGCTGCGCATCCCGGTCTCCAAAATGCTGATCCCGCTCAGCTACATGGCGATCCTCGGCGGTACCGCCACGCTGATCGGGACCAGCACCAACCTCGTTATCGACGGGCTGCTGCAATCCGAACGCGGTGTGTCGCTGGGCATGTTCGACATTGCCGCGATCGGCGTACCGCTGGCGGTCACCGGGGCGCTGTTCCTGATCCTCTTTGCCGGCAAATTGCTGCCCACCCGGCACGGCGCCCTGGAGCAGCTGCAGGCGGCCCGCCAGTATGCCGTCGAGTTCCAGGTCACCGAGGACAGCCCGGTGCGGAACAAGACCATCGCGGCCGCCGGACTACGCAGCCTGAACTATTGCTATCTGGCCGAGATACAGCGGGAGCAGAACCTCGTTTCGGACGTCGGACCCGAAACCGTCCTGCATTCCGGGGACCGGCTGACCTTCATCGGCGACCCGCGCTGCGCCGGTGAGCTGCGCAAGGTGCGCGGCCTGCAGCCATCGGCTGGGGATGTGGGGAAACTGGACGTGGATCACTTCCAGCGCCGGCTGGTGGAAGTCGTGATCGGCCCGGACTTCGCGGGACTGGGAATGGCGGTGCGCGAGTCCCGGTTCCGTTCGCGCTACAAGGCCGTGGTGCTCTCGATTTCCCGTGCGGGCCAGCGCTTGCCCGGAAAGATCGGGGATATCGAATTGCGGGTGGGCGACGCGCTGCTGCTGGAAGCGAGCCTGGACTTCGTCGAGCAATACCGGTTCCGCCGGGATTTCCTGCTGGTCAGCCCGATCAACGATGAGTCGCCGGCCAACTTCCGCAAGGCCCCGTGGGCGGTGGCGATCCTGGTGGTCATGGTGCTGCTCAATGCCTTCGGCCTGCTGGAAGTCATCGTCGCCGCCCTGGTTGCCGCCGGGTTGATGCTGGCCACCGGATGCGTGGCACTTGGCAAGCTGCGCCGCTATATCGATATCCAGGTGATCATCGTGATCGCGGCCTCTTTTTCGCTGGGCATGGCGATGACCAAAACCGGGGCAGCAAGCTGGCTGGCGCAGACCCTGCTGTCCGTCGGCGGTGGTCCATGGATGGCCTTGGCCGCGGTATTCTTCCTGACGGTTCTGTGTACCGAGCTCTTGACCAATAACGCGGCCGCGGTGCTGGTTTTCCCGATAGCCATGGAGATTGCCGATCAGATCGGCGCGGACTTCATGCCCTTCGCCGTGGCGGTGATGATCGCGGCCTCGGCCAGTTTCATCACGCCGCTGGGTTACCAGACCAACCTGATGGTCATGGGCCCCGGCGGGTACCGGATGCAGGACTTCGTGCGCATCGGGATACCGATGACGCTGCTGACCGCGAGCGTCGCATTGGGCCTAATTCCGCTCTTTTGGCCTTTCTGGCCCGCCTGACCCGGCAAGCTCGGGCGGCAGCACTTCCATGGCCTGCGCGGTGGCCGCCTCGATGCTCAATTGCGACAGATCCAGCCGGAGATCCACCTCGACCGGTACCTCATAGGGTGAATCGATGCCCGTGAAGTCCGGGATCAGCCCCGCCCTGGCCTTGGCGTACAGTCCCTTGCGGTCGCGTTGTTCGCAGACTTCCAAGGGGGTACTGACATGGATCAGCGTAAATGAACCTACGGCCTCGGCCAGCCGCCTGACCGTGCTGCGAGCCTGCGCGAACGGGGCAATGGGTGCACAGATCGCAAGGCCCCCCGCTTCGCTGATTCGGGCGGCGATCCAGCCGATCCGCTCGACATTGGTTTCCCGCTCCGCCCGGGAAAAGCCCAGCCCCTTGGAGACATAGCGCCGCACCTCATCGCCGTCGAGCAGCACGGCGCGCTGGCGGGAATGCGCGTGAACCTGCTGCTGGATGGCCCGGGCCAAGGTGGACTTCCCGGACCCTGACAGGCCGGTGAGCAGCACCACCGCGCCCGGCCGAGCCGCGGGATGCGTGGCACCTTGCCGGAAGTCCTCCAGTACCACCGCGGCGAGCCGAGCGATCAGCTCCGGGGGAGAGACCCCGGGGGGAACGATCAGCTGCCGGCCCGCGCGGGCGCCGATCAGCTGCGCGGCGGAGCAAAGCTGATCCATCAGCGAGGCGAATCCGGCGCCGTGGGCCACCGCAGTGGAGATGACCAGCAGCAGCGTGACGTCTGCCAGGTCTGGGTGCTGCTGACTCAGCTGCAGCAGTTGCCCCGGCGTGGGCGCATGGTCGAAGAGCACGACGCGCTCGGCCCGCAGCGGGCCGGTGACGCGCAGATCGCGGAAGGCTCCGTGCTCGGCGGGGGCAAGGGCCACCAGGCCAGCGGCGTGGTCCCCGGAGGCCAGCCTCAGCCTCGCCAGAGGTGTTCCGTCGGGATCGGCAAGAAGCAGGTGCCGGTATTGCCCGGCAGCGGTCTGCGCGCCGGCTCCGCCGGCTCCGCCTGCTGCGGGTACATGGCGAGCCAGGGCGTGCTCGACGGCGCCAGGCTCTGCAAGGCCGCCCAGCGCCAATTCCAAGACATCCAGATCCCCCGGATCCAGGTGGATGACTTCTTCTTGCGCGGTGCGGTGGTCTTCGGATTCCATTGGGTCCCCTCCCATGGATGAATATGGCCATCCTAGGCTCCCGGCTGTCGTGTGTCACGGATTGGGCAGGACTGGGGAATAATCCGGGCAACGCCTATCATCTTGCACCCAAAGCTGGATACTATGATCTAAACCACATGGCGCATATTTTTGTTCCATGTGACCTTGAGGGGTCAAGGAGGGGGACAAATGGGGGACTTGTCGCGCGCCATCCAGATAGCCGACGGCGCCGGAGCGATACTGCTCGAGTTGCGCAAGCACGCGCAATCGCGCGGCCTGAGCGGGCGGGAATTAAAAGACGCCGGGGACCGGGCCGCCCACGAATACCTGATAGCCGCGCTGGCGCAATCGCACGCCCGGGACGCCGTCCTGTCCGAGGAGGCGGCAGACAATCCCGTACGGCTGGAGCGCGAGCGGGTCTGGATCATCGATCCCTTGGATGGGACCCGCGAGTACTCAGAGTACCGGGATGACTGGGCGGTGCATGTGGCGCTTTGGGAACGCGGCCAGCTGACCGCCGGCGCGGTGGCCCTGCCGGGCCTGCAAACCATCTTCAGCAGTGCATCACGCGAACCTGCAACCACCTGGCCGGCACACGGGAGACTGCGGTTCGCAGTAACCCGCACCAGGGCGCACGACAGCGTGCTGCGGGCGGCCGAAGCGCTGGATGCGGAACTGCTCCCGATGGGATCGGCCGGATACAAGACCTGCGCGGTGATCCGAGGGGAAGCCGATGCCTACATCCACGCCGGCGGACAGTTCGAATGGGACTCCGCGGCGCCCGTCGCGGTGGCCCGCGCCAGCGGATTGCACGCCAGCCGGGTCGACGGCTCGGAACTCGCCTACAACGGGGCCGACCCGTATCTACCTGATCTGCTCGTCTGCAGGCAGGAGATCAGCAAGTTGCTCGTCGACACGATGGCACGCTGCACCAGGCCGGTTTCCGGCTAGCGAGAAGAAAACGAACTTTGGGGGGTTCACATTGAAAACGAAAACCACGGCGGGACTGAAGTACCAGCTGGACCAATTGACGGCGCTCGAGGCGGAATCGATCTTCATCATCCGTGAGGTTGTTGCCGAACTCGAACGGCCCGGACTGCTGTTTTCCGGAGGAAAGGACTCGGCGGTGCTGCTGCACCTGGCGGCCAAGGCCTTTGCCCCGGCGGCCATACCGTTCCCGGTGGTGCATATCGATACCGGGCACAACTTCCAGGAGGTGCTGGACTTCCGCGATGCCGAAGTGGCCCGCAGGGGAGTGCGGCTCATCATCGGATCGGTGCAGAAGGCCATTGACGCGGGGGATCTGGTCGAGGAGCGCGGTGGTTCGCGCAACCGCATTCAAACCCCCGTGCTGCTGGACACCATCGAGAAAAATGATCTCAACGCCTTGATGGGCGGCGCTCGCCGGGATGAGGAAAAGGCCCGGGCCAAGGAACGGGTGTTCTCCTTCCGTGATGAATTCGGGCAGTGGGATCCGAGGAATCAGCGCCCGGAATTGTGGAGTCTGTACAACAGCAAGCTGAATTACGGAGAAAGCCTCAGGGTCTTCCCGCTATCGAATTGGACCGAGCTGGATATCTGGAACTACATACTGCGCGAGAACGTTGTGCTGCCCTCGATCTACTATGCCCATGAACGCGAGGTCTTCGAACGCAACCAAATGATTTTCGGGGTGCACGCCTTCTGCCAGCCCAGGGATCATGAGCCGGTGCGGACCCAGCTGGTCCGCTACCGCACCGTGGGGGACGCCAGCCTCACCGCGGCGGTAGCCTCCAGCGCGAGGACGGCAGCTCAGATCGTTGAGGAAGTGGCCACTTCCAGGATCACCGAACGCGGGGCGACCCGGGGGGATGACCAGGTCAGTGAGGCGGCCATGGAAGACCGCAAGAAGGAAGGGTACTTCTAAAATGGACTTGTTACGCATTGCCACCGCAGGCTCGGTCGACGACGGAAAGAGCACCTTGATTGGCCGGCTGCTCTTCGATTCCAAGGCCATTTTCACCGATCAGCTGGCCTCGGTGGAGAAAACCAGCCAGGAGCGCGGCACGGACTACACCGATCTGGCGCTGTTGACCGATGGCCTGCGCGCCGAGCGTGAGCAGGGCATCACCATCGATGTGGCGTACCGCTACTTTGCGACGCCCAAGCGCAAATTCATCGTGGCCGATACCCCGGGGCATATCCAATACACCCGCAATATGGTCACCGGCGCCTCCACCTCGGATCTATCGATCATTCTGGTGGACGCCCGCAAGGGGCTGGTGGAGCAGTCCCGGCGCCATGCCTTCTTGGTTTCATTGCTCAATGTGCCGCATCTGGTGGTCGCGGTGAACAAGATGGATCTGGTCGATTGGTCAGAAGAGGTGTTTGAGCAGATCCGCAGCGAATTCACCAACTACGCGGCACGGCTGAACATTACCGATATCCAGGTGATTCCGGTGTCCGCATTGACCGGCGACAATTTGGTGACCCGCTCGGAAAACATGCCGTGGTACCAGGGCGCTTCGCTGATGCACCACCTGGAAAACGTGCAGATCGCCAGCGACCTGAACATGGTGGATGTGCGCTTCCCGGTGCAGTATGTGATTCGCCCGCACAACAATGATTACCACGACTACCGCGGTTACGCCGGCCAGGTGGCCAGCGGCGTGCTGAAGGCCGGAGACCACGTGGTGGTGCTGCCCAGCGGCCTGCCCTCCACCATCAAGGAGGTCCGCACCGCCGACGGCCCGGTGTCCGAAGCCTACCCGCCGATGTCGGTGACCATCCGGCTGGATGATGAACTCGATATATCCCGCGGGGATATGATCGTTCGTCCCAATAACCAGCCGAAGGTGGCGCAGAATTTCGAGGCCATGATCTGCTGGATGAGCGAAAAGCCCATGCACGTCGGGCAGAAGCTTGCGATCAAGCACACCACGAAGACCGCCAGAGCGCTGATCAAGGAGCTGCGGTATGGGTTGAATATCAACACCTTGCACCGCGACGAGGGAGCTGATGTGCTGCAACTGAACGAGATCGGCCGGATCAACATGCGCACTACGCAGCCCCTATTGGCTGATGCGTACCAAAAGAACCGGATCACCGGTGGATTCATCCTGATCGATGAAATTACCAACAATACCGTGGCCGCGGGAATGATTATCGAAGCGGAGTAGCCGCGGACCGCTGGTCGGTGCCGAGGGCCGGAGTGCTTCCCTAGGTGGTGGTCATCCCGCCCCGGGGGAAGGCTCTGCACGCGACAAGAAAGGATCTCTGGAGCGCTGCTGGTGCTCTTGGAAAGGCTGGCAGAATCGGGCAGTGGAATGAGCGCAGGCACATTCAAGCACCAGTGTATCGATCAAGTGAAAGTTTTCACAAAGTCGCCCTGAAGCCGCGTAATATGCGTCAATTCAACGGATTCTAGGACTGTCCGGCGATAGGGTGGAACATGTTGGCGATCATCAACGATCGCCCACATGCAAGCATCAGCCCAATGAAATCGCAAAGGTGCCACACCCGTGTCTGACAACAAGCCAATCGTACTTCTGGCCGAACAACTATCCCCAGCAACTGTCGCTGCGCTCGGTCCCGACTTTGAAATTCGTCAGACAGACGGAGCAGACCGCTCCCAGCTGCTCGAAGCCATCGCCGACGTAGATGCAATTCTCGTCCGTTCGGCCACCCAGGTGGACGCCGAGGCAATCGCCGCGGCCAAGAACCTGAAGATTATCGCCCGTGCCGGCGTAGGACTGGACAACGTAGATATCAAGTCCGCCACTCAGGCTGGCGTCATGGTGGTCAACGCCCCGACTTCCAACATCATCTCGGCGGCGGAACTGACCGTGGGCCACATCGTTTCGCTGGCTCGCCGCATTCCTGCCGCGAATGCCTCGCTGAAGAACGGTGAATGGAAGCGCAGCTCCTTCACCGGTGTCGAGCTGTTCGAAAAGAAGGCCGGCATCATCGGGCTGGGCCGTATCGGCGCCCTCGTCGCAGCACGCCTGCAGGGCTTCGGCATGGATGTCATTGCCTATGACCCTTATGTCACCCCGGCTCGCGCCTCCCAGCTTGGTGTCACCTTGGTGACCCTTGATGAATTGCTGGCCCAGGCGGACTTCGTGACCATCCACATGCCGAAGACTCCAGAGACGCTGGGCATGCTGGGCAAGGAAGCCTTCGGCAAGATGAAGAAGAGCGCCTACGTCATCAACGTGGCACGTGGTGGCCTCGTTGACCAGGATGCGCTGTATGAAGCACTGAAGAATGAAGAGATTGCCGGTGCCGGCCTTGACGTCTTCGTCAAGGAGCCAAGCACCGACCTGCCATTCTTCGAGTTCGAGAACGTGACTGTTACCCCGCACCTGGGCGCATCCACCGATGAAGCCCAGGAGAAGGCTGGTGTGTCCGTTGCCAAGTCGGTTCGCTTGGCGCTTGCCGGCGAGCTGGTCCCGGATGCAGTGAACGTTGCCGGCGGCGTTATCGACGAAAACGTGCGCCCGGGCATTCCGCTGATCGAGAAGCTGGGCCGCATCTTCAATGCCCTGACCTCGGGCTCGCTGACCAGCATCGATGTTGTGGTCGCCGGCGAAATCGCTTCCCTGGACGTGAAGGCCTTGGAGCTTTCCGCGCTGAAGGGCGTCTTCATGGATGTCGTTTCGGATCAGGTCTCCTACGTCAACGCTCCGGTGCTTGCCGAGCAGCGCGGCGTGGCCACCCGTTTGGTCACCACCCCTGACTCACCTGAGTACCGCAACCAGCTGACCATCAAGGGCGCAACCAATGAGGGCACGCAGTTAGCGGTCGCCGGTACTTTGACCGGTCCAAAGCAGATTGAGAAGCTTGTTGGAATCAACGGCCACGAAATCGAAATCCCGATCTCGGATCACATGATCGTTGTGCGCTACTCGGATCGTCCGGGCGTTGTGGGCTCGCTAGGTAACGTGCTGGGGGAGCAGGGCATCAACATTGCTGGCATGCAGGTGTCGCGCGACGAGGAGCGCGCCGAGGCCGTCGCGGTGATCAACATTGATTCGGCGCTGCCGCACGGTGTCCTGGATGTTGTTGGTGCAGCGATTGGTGCAAGTGTTGCGCGCGAGATCAATCTGGCTGAGTAAGACATTCGTAGCTAGACTCAGGACGAGTTCTATTAAATTGTAATTCGTATAAAATTCCAAGAAGGGTATGGCACAGACTAGAGGTGTCATATCCTTCTTGTGCGCTACAGAGAAGTGGGGATAATCGAAACTTATTTTGAGAATCCGACACGCTTCAATCTGGTCGGGAAACAATAGCAGCTAGATCAATACTGTCAGACAGGAAATTATTCCGTCGAGCAATTGAAACGGAGGAATTAAATTTGTGTGATTCGTATCGTTAGTTTGCTTACCTAGTAGAAAACTCTATGATTTCTCGCGACGTGACTTGGTTGTTTTAAACCGCTTAAAAATCTGATGCCCCTACATCAGTCGATGCCTTGATTTCAAAGTTTCCACTTTTACGTCCGCTATGTCGATGTTTCTAGGCAGAATTGGTACTGACGAACAATAACAATGAATGCCGATAATGCCTGTTCGTCCTAAAAGTCGTTAGTGCGAACCGTGTAGTTTCGCACATGAATACTAACTAGTCGAAAGTTAGTTGCTGAGCACTTGTTGCGACGACAGTGACTTTGACCATCATCTACTAAACTACGACTAGAGAGAATTAAGCATGGATGAAAGTTGTGCCGAAGTTGAACGCTAATTATTATGAGCTGCTGGAATCATACGCGGGCCGTATCCGTCGAAAAATGCCTCAAGTCGAAGAACACGCGCTTCTTACCAAATCAATAAAGTATCGCGACGTTTTGGCCACCACCGTAGTTGGACGAGGAACTACCTACGACGAACTTTCTGCAAATCTTGATGACCTCGCAAATGGTGAAATCGACTTTGCAGTTCTTGCGTCCTTGGGGCGGATCGTGGCCTTGCAGAATATCAATACCGAAGATCGGGCAAACGGTCGAAAATTCATTCATGCGGCAAATGAAAATTTACCTCGAACGAAACTGTTCCAGAAGTACCGGCAACTCGAATTCGAGTTGATCTTCGAATCAGCTTCATATTCCGAAGCGGTGGCGTATCTGAATGCAAACCCGGAACTGAAAGAAGTTCAAGACGGGTATCTTGAAGTGGATGTGCATAACCCGTTCTTAGGTTCAGAGAACTGCGAGTATACGCACTGGCAGCATGGATTTAATAAGATATTCGAATCTTATGGTAGAATGCCGGTTGCGTTGTTTGGAGACGCTAAGAACCCATTCGACCGTTTGACGGCAGCCAACGATCTGAATCAAATAACTGACGGTCCGCTTGTTTCAGTCATCATGACCAGCTACGACCCCGAACCGGAAGCTTTTATAGCGGCAGCACGATCAATTTTGAATCAGACCTGGAGGAATCTTGAGCTAATCATTATTGACGACGCAAGCCCGAACCGTGCAAACAAGCTCTTAGAAAAACTAGCTGAAGAGGATGCCCGCGTTAAACTCGTGTTACTGACGGAGAATGGAGGAACGTACCGCGCGCGCAATGTTGGTTTGGAAGTCGCGACGGGAGAATTCGTAACCGGACAAGATTCTGACGATTGGTCTCATCCTGAACGACTAGAATCTCAAGTTAAATACTTGCTCGAGGACCCAGAAGCTGCTGGTGTGATGACCTCGGCGGTTCGCACGGATGAAAAATTAAGTCGGATTATGCCTGGCCTTAGTCCAACACGAAAATGCGAAGTTAGTTTTATGACTCCACTCCATCTTGCACGTGAGGTTGGCGGTTACTTAGATGCACGTAAGGCAGCTGATAGTGAATTTAGGCAGCGCGTAGAATTTTATTCTCAAAGAGATGTAGGCGTAATCCACGACGCGCTCTATATCATTCGTCTAATGCCCAATTCGCTGTCTCGTGGAGATTTCTCTTCAGGTTGGTCTCATCAATCGCGTCGTGCTTTCTGGAACGCAGCCCTGTATTGGCACTCGAATACCCCGGCATCAAGTCTGTCTGTGAGAGACGAACCGAAGGTACCGCTACCGATCCCACATCGTTTCCAAATCACTAAGCCCGCACCAAACGAGCTGGATATCGTCTTTGCTGCTGACTGGCGTATGTCACATGGATGGCAACGAACAGCTGTAGACGAAGTGAAATTCCTTGTTGCCAGAGGTCTTCATGTCGGTATGATGCAGATGGAATCTCCAAACTCGAACGCCCGTACTTCTACGAAGCCGAACTTGCAGATACAACAACTGATCAATAATGGGACAATAGCGCAGGTCACCTCCGACCAAGAAGTTAATATTGCGAACCTAGTCTTCCATGATCCTTCCATCATGCAATTCCCGACTACGCAGGAATCTAACCTTCGGGTTGGAAAGATTATAATGGCTCCGTTTGATCTCCCTTCTGATATCAACGGTGAAGTCATTCGATATTTATATGACGACTGCACGCGAAACACGCAGGAATATTTTTCCGCTGATGTAGAGTGGTCATTCTTAAACAGCATGTCACAGGCGGTAGGCGAGGCTGAAGGTGGTGGAGTCTCGGTACTGCCAAGAGCATGGCCATTGGTGCTCGATCTGGAATCTTGGAGTGGAAAGAATAACTTAGGTATTAACAGTCCTCGGAAAATACCGATTCTAGGACGTAGCTGCCAGAACATTTACTCGCACTGGCCGATGAAAGAAACAATTCAGCAATTGTGGCCAACTGACGATTCTGCTGAAGTCTGGATTTTAGGTGACGCTCGTGGAGCGCTGAGAAACCTCAATGAGAATTATTATGCAGATAACTGGGTTTCATTCCGAGAAGGGGAGATTCATCCGGTGGACTATATGAGGGCGATCGATTTCTTCGTTTACTTCCCGAGCGAAGATTCGGACGAAAATCTTTGTAGAGAAGCATTTGAAGCTGCTGCTGCTGGGAAGGTAGTCATCCTCCCAGAAAAATTCCGTGATGCGCATGGTGACACTGCACTTTATACTAATCCCGAGGGCGTGGCTCAACTGCTTGAACATTACTGGCGAAGCCAAGAATCATATCAAGTGCAGGCCAGAAGTGCTAGAGACACGTTGACTCAAATGTTCGCAGGCGGGAACGATTTAGAAGAACACTTTCGCAGCCTTTTGACTTTGGTGTAGGAAAGGAACCACATTGATTAAAATTTTTTCAAATAAATTTAAATTATTGTTAGTGTTAGCTGCAGTATTGGCTATTGCTGGCATAGTGTTTGAATTAATCGGCATGTCGTCGATAAGTAGGATTACGATCCTCCTGGTAGTCCTAGTAGTTGCAACCATGGGTGGCTTGACGTTTAGTAAACTCATCCAGATCAAGAACGAAACTGACCGGTTGACAACTAAAATATTGAAAATTGATAACCGAACTGGAGAACTCTTGAACTTCTCCGGAAAAAGTCACCGCGAAATACTTCGACGCCTCGAAGGAGTTGACCAAATTGCGAATCGTCAAGTAAAAGAGATAGAAAAGCAATCGCGCGCAACTCGTGAAGAGGCACGTACGAATTTCAAATCTCTTCATACCTCCCAGGCTGAGTATGATCGGGACGTGAAATCCGGGATTTCACAACTGTGTGATTCTGCTAAAAAGATCAGTGGTTATAAAGTTCAATTGAATGACATTGAGACTCGCGTCCGTAAGTTAAGTAATGCGTACCAAGGGGACGCCAAAGATTTCCGTGAGAAAAATTATGAAATTTTGGAATTAATTCGTGCATCGAATGAAGTTGGCATTCAGAATCACGACGTTATTAATCTCTTGGAACGCAGAATCGTAAATAAGCTCCGTGTCAATCCTGAGCTAACTAATGTGCGTGTACGAGTCGAACGAATGGAACGTCGTCTAATTGGGCTGGTGGAACGTCTCCGTACTGAATCAGGTGATTCATTTGACTTGGTCTCTGTTTCAATTCAGACAGAAATCGAGAAAATCAATGGTCTTCTGCTGTCAATACGCGACGAACATGAAGTGTCGCTCACGAACCAATCCACCAACTTAGAAAAATACGTGACGGCTGGAAACGCATCTATTGGCGAGACTCTGCACAAGCATCAGGTTGAGCAGGCTGACAAGTGGTCCATTGCAAGTACTGAGCTACGATCTCTGTCTGATAAAATCGAACTGCAGAAACAGCAGCTTGATTCTAAACAACTGGTTAGTTCGCTAGATACGCGTTCCGAGGATATCGAATCAGATCTCCAACAGCTTAAGGAAACTTTTAATGCTCGTGTTCAGGAGCTAGTTGCTGAATTTGGGCGTCTCGGCGAACAAACTCAGAACGTTAACCTGAGTGAGGAAACGACCGCGAAGCTTGCCGAAGAGTATTCACGAAACAGCCTCCATAATCGACGACAATTGCGCAGGCATATCACTGAAACTGTCCGTGACAGCACGAGACAAATGGAAGCACTCGTTAAGTTGGCACCACGAATGGCTGAAGTTAATCCTTTGGTTCCGCCGACAGGTGGGTATGCGTTAGATGCACAGGCTCTGTTGCACTTAATTGATGTGTTAGAACGTGTGCAGCCAAAGGTGATCGTAGAGTTCGGCGGCGGTACTTCAACAATATGGATGGCGTACATCTGTAAGAAGTTCGGTACGCGCATTATTTCGTTTGATCATCTCGAAGAGTACTTGTCACGAACACGGACTGAAGTCGATCGACATGGATTTAGCGATATGGTCGAGCTTCGTTTAGCACCTTTGGAGAAAATTCAAGTTAAGGGCGAGAACTATTCATGGTACTCGCTCGCTGAATTAGACGACCTCGAAGAAGTTGACCTGCTATTTATAGACGGACCACCAGAATCAACTGGTACCAATGCGCGGCGCCCAGCCATGTATGTTATGACGGCAAGGCTTAATGACGATGCGGTTATCGTTCTAGACGACACACATAGGGAAAGTGAGCAAGATACGGTTCTAAATTGGACTTCGTCATTCCCTAATTATCAGGTGGTGGATGCAAATATCAGCCGGCTGACGGTGTTAGAACGTAGCGGAGAGAAGAACTAGGAAGAGATTTTGGAATGGAATCAAAGAACGCATTATCTGGCCAGATTTCAACTTTCGACGAAAGTTTCTGGGTAAAGGACAATAAATTCGTAAACACACGAAATGACCTTGCCGGTACGGATACAATTCATTACGTAGACTGCACGTATCTTGAATGGCAGGATGTACTTTCGACTGAAAAATCGCCATTTGCCAATACAGGCGGTGAATTTGAACAACAGTTTCGGATAGTCCCAGACGGCAGTCATGCAAAGAGATTGCATTTGGACGCTCTACTCGTTCGTCGTGATTCTAAGAAGCTTCTCGTCGTGTTTCACGGCGCATTGGATCGTGAGAAGTACACCCTGCCGCGTTTTGAGTTCAAAAATAGCGTAAAACGATTTGACGGATCGGTACTATTTATTTCGGATCCATCTTTGCAAACTCACAATGAGTTGGGACTTGCATGGTATGTAGGCGATGAAGTCGATAATGGTCACGAGATGATCACTACTCTTGTACGAGAGTTTGCAAGACACCTCGCAGCAGAAAAGATCGTCCTGACTGGAAGCAGCGGGGGAGGTTATGCCGCTTTGGCAACCTCGTTTTGTATTGAAAGATCTGTAGCTCTTCCGTTTTCCCCACAAACGAGTGTTGAAGGTTACTACCAGGGTCATCGGACTCGACTATTGTCTTCCGCTTTCTCAACATGGTCTGATTTGAAACAGGGATTATTATCAAATGTAACTCGCTTTGACTTGGGTGCGCTCTACGGGTCAAGTGAAGTTCGAAATAAAGTTTGGTTTATCCAAAACACTGGAGACAAATTCCATATACTAAATCATTGCATTCCATTTGCTAAATCACTGGGCCTTGATTTCTCTAAAGGTAATTATCGTAATGACAATATAAAGTTTGATTTGACCCTCTACCGCGACGGACATAAGCCACCATTGCCAGAGACGATGAATTATTACATTTCAAGAGCCTTTGATCTTTAATAAAATTGAAGATTTCGAATTAAGTCGATATTTTAATTAGAATGATTCGTTTTGATAATGAAATTAAACCTAGCATTTCAGACTGTGAGTTCTAAATTTATTTGACAACGAGATATTGTTGATAGTTTTGGGCTTTTCTGGATATTTCAGACGGCGGCGCCCCATGAAATGATGGACTATATCGGAATAAGGAGGCACCGAAAGCGTCATCAATACGACGCAGGTTCAGCCAAGAATACAAAGATGAACTGTGCCGCGAAGTCATCAACTCGTGCAAACCCATCAAATCCGTCGCCATCGAGTACGGCGTGGGTACCGAGCGGCTCGACGCAATTGACTAAGGAAGTACAAGGAGCCCGCACGTCCCGGCCGAGTTCTTTGAGCAGGTCCATGGTCGCGCTGTGCCGTTGATCCTGTTCTTCTCGCAGGTTTGTCGTATGAGACTTCTTTATTGCACACGGGCTTCCTTCGCGTCTTTGCCGATCTCTGCGAGATTTGGTTTGAATACGAAATAGGCGGGATAGCCCGCACCGATGATCACGCCAATGGTAATGATTCCCTGAATGATGACAGCTTCCGTAAGCCATTTCAGGCAATGGCATCTACTAAAAGTTCTGAGTCGTGCTTGGGATAGATTTTTCGCCTAGTCGAGCGAATGTGGGAGTATTGCCTCGATAGACGAACACAGGGGGAAACATTGAACGAGAACAGCACGTTGAATCGCTATTTTGCTCCGGTTTTAGAACACGAAATTGAGGTGATCCCTCGTGATCGTCATCTTCTTTACGCTCGCGGATACGCACTCACAGTTATAAGTACGAAACTTGACCTCGGTTCACATTGGGCAGAGGAACAGATACGTGGTGTTTACCTCCATTGGGACCGTCGTCAGCCAGTCGCGATATCTTCTTCGCCATCCTGTGATGTCATCATCATCGGGCGCGCCCTAAGCGTCCATGAGGCAACGCCAGATTTGGCGGGTTTAGCTGCACACCTACTAGCTGCCAGAGAGAAGTCTCGTACCGAGTACCTACGTGAACTTGACGATGTGGCCGGACGATATGTCGTTATTGATTCCGGTGTCGAAGGTTTGTTTATCCAAACGGATGCAACGGCCATGCGCTCAGCTTTCTACGCATTGCCCGGTGTCGTCGCTTCCCATGCTCGTCTCGCTGCTGACATTCGTGACCACCGGCGGTCGTCCAAATTCCGACTCAATAAGTGGATGGGAACATCGGGCGCTTTCACGTTCCCCGGACATTACACGGAGTGGGAAGACGTGTACCTCCTTACGCCCAACACCGAATTGAATATTCAGTCGGGCGAGATTCGACGTATCGGCCCAGATGCTATAACTGAACCGTTGAGCCCAGCTTGTGCTGCGGAAAAACTGTTGCCTCTGTTGCAGAACCAGCTTCGTGCCCTGGCTGAAAAGTCGCCGTTGCTAGTATCGCTTACTGCAGGCCTCGACAGCCGTGTCACCATGGCGCTATGCAGGCCGCTGATTGACCGTGTTGAGTTCTTCACTTATGCTCGCCCCTATCTTGCTACGGCCCAGTCGTCGCAAGCTGACATGGATGTTGCTAGAGATTTGGTTCATGGTTTTGGTTTGAACCACACGGAGCTGACCATTGAAAGCGCCGATGTAGATCGCGATCTAGCCAACATCTTTGTCCACAATTGCGATCGTGCTCATGGTCGTGTTTTGTCGGCGACGTACCGAAAGAAGCTACCTGCCGACCGTGTGCATGTCCGCTCTAATCTCTATGAGATTGGTCGATCTTTCTACCGCGGCTCAGGTAATAAAGATCTACCTGAGCTTGATGCGCAGCAGATGGCGAACGTTCTAGTTCGGCGGAGTAAAGCAGACGCTCAGCCTGAAGTTGTAGAAGCATTCCAAGAGTGGATGAACATCAGTGAATGGTCTGGTGTTGAGGGGTATGACCCGTATGACCTCTACTACTGGGAACATCGAATGGCTGCGTGGTTGAACTCCGTTATGATCGAAAGCGATGTCGCCCACGATACTTACACTGTTATTAATTCGCGTTCGATATTGCGGTTGTTCTTGAGCGTTACACGGGAAAACCGGGCTAACGCAAGCGTGTTTGATCATCTTGTTAAACTGGCATGGCCAGAAGTTTTTGATTACCCGGTGAACGGCAGGCTCAGGAAGGTTCCTGGGGACTAAGCTGTGAACTGGATCGAGTCCCATTCGGCATTTGATCTTGCGAAGGCGAACATATGCTTCGTTCCACGGTTTGTGATTGAAAACCTCAATAGGTTCATGACCTGATGTTATGTTTTCACGTCTTGTCCAAAATACTTACTAATAAATAGGTTCCCGGTACCATGCACCATGGGTTCCCGATTCATCCGCAAGATCCGCACTGCATCCGGCGCTGTCACCGTGCAAATCGTGGACCAAACCGGACGCACCACCACCTCAGCTTGCCAAATATGGCTTGATGGTACCGATAGTCCGGCTAAGCAGTGTAAAATCTCGTTACTTCGTGGACACCGAAACTCATGGCTTCGTGGACACTGAACCTCAATACTTTGTATGTCTTCAGAACAGCGGTACCAAGTCGTCAGAACAGAAGTACCCACTAGCGCGATTTGGCACTTTGCGGACATACGAACTCATGGCTTCGTGGACACCATGTCTCAACAGTTCGTGGACAAAACATGACCGCTTTCTGGCACTGTCGGGAACATGATAAGTGCCCTTCCACCGCGCGTACGATCCATGATCATCAACTTCGACCCCACACAACCAGATGCTCTGAGCATCAGCGAATTCTGCAAGACTCAGAAAATCTCCCGGAGTATTTTCTATCGACTTCGACAAAGGGCAATCAACGAATCGGCTGCAGCACTCCATCCCCAATCCAGAGCACCGAGAGAGCCAGCCAGGAAATACGGTCCAGAAGTGATCAACGAGCTGGTGAAGATCCGCCAGAAACTCAAAAAGGATGGTTGGGACTACGGTCCCAAAACCATTCATTACGAAGCAACTATCAATGAAGATCAATTTCCTGGTGGGAAGATTCCGTCTATTGCTACGATAGGCCGCTTGCTGTCCGGCGTCGGCCACGTGGATCGTAACCCTCGCAAGCGACCGAAATCTTCCTATGTTCCCTTCGCTTGAATATTTGACTCTTTGAGAGCCACCGATATTGCGATTCAGAGCCGCCACGTCGAGATGACGTTATTGTCTTTCAGAGCCACCCAAGAGCCTGTCAGATGGATTGTGTAAGACCCCTAGTCAATTGATAGAAAGAGACTAGCCCGGGTATTTCATGAAGGCCGGTAGTCATTAACTGACTTAAAAGATGAAAAGGTGACCTGAACAGGGAAAAT
>NZ_PCPW01000012.1:0-118303 GCF_002979835.1 Arthrobacter sp. MYb221
TTCAAAGTCACCACGGTGCATGACCAGCAAGCCAGGACCGCTCATATCAAGAATCACATGGTCGATAAGCTCGGCCGCCGTGATTTTCGTTCGTCCCGACCTGGAACCAAGTTGGTGGGCGATATTACCTACTTGCGAACCGGTGAAGGGTGGCTGTATCTGGCGACGGTGATCGACTTGTATTCACGTCAGATCGTTGGGTGGTCAATGGGTGCGAACATGCAAACGCAACTGGTTATCGATGCGATGCAGCTCGCGATGTCGCGTGGTTTCATCAGCGCTGGGACTGTTTTTCATTCAGACCGCGGAACTCAGTACACGTCAGATGCATTTCAAGCGTGGTGCTCTGAGAATGGTGTGCGGCAGTCAATGGGCCGTACCGGAGTGTGTTGGGACAATGCCGTTGCCGAGTCGGCGTTCTCGACGATCAAGAACGAGATGTACCATCATCGGGCGTTTACGAGCCGGGTTGCGGCGCGTACCGCGGTTATGGAGTTCATTGAGATTTGGTACAACAGGAAGCGTCCGCATACGACTAATGGCGGGTTGAGTCCTCAGATGTTGCTCGACTGGTATTGGGAGCAGAATTCTTTGGCTCTCGCGGCCTGAGTTTAATAAGAAAAAATCAAAGTTCGTGTCTCAGAAACTTGACCAGCTCACGGGAGCATGCCGTAGCCGGGCAGGTTCGCCGGTTCCCGGTCGCCGAGGAACAGGGCCTTGTCGGTCATGATGAGCTTGACGTCGAGGAAGAGCGGGATTTTGGGTGGGAAGCCGTTGAGTTGGCTGCAGATGAGCAGATCTGCTTGGAGCTGCTTTTTGGTGCGGGGGTCGTTTCCGGTGCGGTGGATTGCTTTGGCGCGTTGTTTGATGGATTTGGCCAGTGCGGTGCCTTCGATGAGGGGGAGCTTGGCGCTGAGCATGACGCAGTTTTTGCCTTTGCGGAAGCGGATGTAGCGTTTGGCGGCTTCGTCTTCGGCTTGGATGGCTTTTTCGCTGCTTTGGTAGCGTTCGGTGAATTTGCGGACGGTGTCGGTGATGGCGTTGGGGCCGAGGTGGTTGAACATGTCGGGGTGGGTTGCGAAGAGAGCGTCGAATTCGCGGCGTGGGTTGGTGTCGATTTCTTGCAGTGGTGCGGTGATGGCCAGTATTTGGCGTTCGGTGAGCTCTCCTTGTTCGAAGGCGTGGGCCAGGTGTGGGGTGTCTTCGTTGAGGATGCGGCAGGAGGTGAGGTAGTTGCAGGCGCCGTGGGTGGTTTGGCGGCGGTTGATGGCGATGGTTGCGGCGGCGCCGCGTGCGCTGTGGTCGATGTGGATGCCGCGGTCTTCGTGGTCGCGGACGACTGTTTTTTCGTAGTGGTAGGCGAGTTTGGCTTGGGCTGCGCTGCAGCTGGCTTTGAGTCGTTCGAGGTCGTCGATGGTTTGGGTGAGGGTGGTTTGGTTGCCGTGTTCCAGGATGGTGGCTAGGCGGGTGTTGAGGTCCTCGATGAAGGGCATGGGTTGGTTCAGGACGCCTGGGGTGGGTGGCCTGGGTGGGGGCTGGGTTTCGAAGTGTTTGTTGTCTTCGTTGTGTTCTTCGAACATATTTCCACTGTACGTGGGTGGCGTGGAGGGTTTGGGGTGGCGTTTACCAACTGTGGATTAGTGGAAACTTACCTGGCTGAGCGCCTGTGGAAAACGTCAATAAATCGCTGTGGCTTGAAGCTCTAGAGGCGTTGAATGAGTTGACAGGTATTGTCCCCGCAATGCGCAAGCTGCTGGCCTGGGGGCTGCGCCTATAGCGGGATCGTGGCCCGTGCTCTGATTCGGAAAGTATTTTGGCAAGCAAAAAGGGAGAAAATCTGCGAACAGATTTTCTCCCTTTTATCCGAGCCCCCTGCCGGAATCGATCCGGCGACCTCGTTCTTACCAAGAACGCGCTCTACCACTGAGCTAAGGGGGCAACAGGTAAATACTTTACACACAAATTATGTGTTTTCAAAATCAGGCACCGCTTAGTGCTTGACCTCACAAAATCCATGCTCAGTAGGGGTTCTCTGAATTCAATGGACACTGGTTGCTTGCCTGCGCAGCGGCGGCGTGATGGTCGGCCAATGCAACCAGCCGCCTTGGTTGCGAGGGCAAAATTGGGCGGAACTGGGACTGCGGGGAAGAGTGCGGGCGCATAGCCGAGAAGACTAGCTTTGAGTGAGTAGCGTCACGGGCAAGGTTTTTGGTGAGGGCCATTCAAAGTCCGCGAACAGAGAAAGTGAATAACCGTTTTCACTTGGATCTTTATGGGAAATTGGGGTTTGGTTCACGCGGGGTTGGTCCGATTTTTCTTTGCTGAGAAATCCGTGTAGAGTATTTACTCGTTGCCCCCTTAGCTCAGTGGTAGAGCGCGTTCTTGGTAAGAACGAGGTCGCCGGATCGATTCCGGCAGGGGGCTCTGAGTGGGAAGTCTTCTTGGCTTCTACAGGATGACTTCCCACTTGTGGCGGCGTAGCTCAGCTGGTTAGAGCGCACGACTCATAATCGTGAGGTCCCGGGATCGAGTCCCGGCGCCGCTACCGACAAAAGCCTCGAAAACTCGTTGAGTTTTCGAGGCTTTCTTCGTTTTCTAAGGCTGGCCGATATTATCGGCCGTGTTCCTCGATGCTTTCAGCGCCAATGTGCGGACCTGCTCGAGCAGCTCTTCATCGAATGGTTCACCGGTAGCCGGGTCTCCCGCATTCGCATCGTGCCCATGCACGGCCGTGTGAAGCCGCTGCATCTGGAAATCAAGTTTTTCGGCTGCGCCGGCCGCTTCGGTCAGTTCCTCGACCAAATGGCTCGGCACTGAGCCTTCGTACTTGTAGAAAATCTTGTGTTCTAAACTGGCCCAGAAATCTTGGGCGATGGTACGAATCTGCACCTCGACGATCACCGGGACTGGCCCCTCCGAGAGGAACACCGGAATCTCCAGGATTACGTGCAAGCTTTTATAGCCGTTCGGTTTCGGGTTCTTGATGTAGTCCTTGACCTGAAGCACCTTGAGATCGTTCTGTGAAGTGAGCGTATTAAGGATCTTGTAGGTGTCCTTGATGAAACTGCAGGTAATCCGGATTCCGGCGATATCGGTAATGTTCGCGCGAATTGAAGAGAGGGCTGGATCGATGCCGCGCTTGACTACTTTTCGAAGAATGCTCTCCGGTGATTTCACGCGTGAAGTGACATGCTCGATCGGGTTGTACTTGTGCAAATACAAGAATTCCTCGCGCAGGATCGAAACCTTGGTCAGCACTTCGTCCGCGGCGAAGCGGTATTCCATCATGAACTTTGGAAGCGACTGCCGCAGGGAAAGCGCGAAGTCATAGGCAAGCGGCCCGTCGCCGCCGGCGGAATTGCTGATCGGAGTAGGTAGGACGGCGTGGTGATCATCTGAATGGGGAGAAATTTCGGCCACCTCTGCATAAAGTAGTAGGCCCGAGGGCATACCAATATTTCGTCATCTTCTTCCACACTAATGCTGTCCACTAAGAATTAGGCATGAACGAGATACATGTTGGTAGTGCATTGTCGCGGTGTATAACGCTCTAACGTTGAGTGCAGGACTTTTGAAAGGGTCGGATGATTCTCGAACGTGAAAACCGGCAGCTCTGCCATGGAATTAGTTTTTCGCAAAATGAGCCAGATCCAATGTTGCGCCTGCGCCGTGGCGATGACTGGATCAATGAACCGCTTCGCGAAAACCGATCGATCACGCTGAGCGTGGGGGATACGAAGTTCTGTCTGGGATATGTGAGCATGCGTGCCGATGGTTCACGCAGCCTGCATCCCTGCCCGAAGCTCAAGGGACTGAACACCGGCACGCAATGCGATGGCTGCCGCCGTTTGGACCAAAGCAAATTCATGCACCAGTTCCACAAGACCGGAGAAGCGCCCGAGGGGCTGCGCAAATACCTGGAGCAACCGCATTTCCTGTACGTCGCAAGTTTCGCTCAAGGTGCTACCAAGGTCGGAACCACCTCGATGCAGAGCAAGTGGACGCGACTGGCGCAGCAAGGGGCGGTAGCCGCACGCTACGTCGCCCGGGCGGTAGATGGCGCAGCGATCCGCGTGTTGGAGGACCTTGTCACCGAGCATGTGGGTCTGAAGCAGCAGATTCGACAAAAATCCAAGGTTAAAGGGCTGACCTCGTGGGACATGGATGCCGCGAGTCTGGACGCTGCCAATGCATCGGCCGCGCGGCGCACGCAAACCTTCCTCGAATCGCAGGGGGACCTATCGGCCTATGGCGTGGAATTGATGGATCAGCGTTGGGAACAGCCCGCATTTGCGCGTGAGGTAATCCGCGCATGGGATGCCAAGTCCGTCCACCCATGGGCGGGAGCGGTTCCGGGAAGCGAACTGAATCTGCGCATTCGCGGGGTGCTTGGCCAGGTGATTCTCGTGGACAGCGGCGCGGAGACGACTCTAAGATTGCTCGATGCCGCGGAACTGAAGACTCGCGTGGTGAGCGTGAAAGAGCAGCGCGGTGAGTTCTTCGAGGAACAATCTCCATTGTTCTGAGTTTCACGCGCAATTTCGTTTCGCGCTGGGCACCGTGGCGCGCACCGTCAACTAAACTGGATGCCATGACCAACACTCCATGGGAAGCGGCCTCTCCGCGTTACAAGAAGCTTGTGTTCACCGCCATGGGTGTTATGGGCTTTGGGATTATCTTGGCAATCATCGGTGCGAACATTCCTTCGCTGCCGCTGGTCTACACCGCG
This sequence comes from Arthrobacter sp. MYb221, assembly GCF_002979835.1. Classification (NCBI taxonomy): domain Bacteria; kingdom Bacillati; phylum Actinomycetota; class Actinomycetes; order Micrococcales; family Micrococcaceae; genus Arthrobacter; species Arthrobacter sp. MYb221. The sequence goes on from NZ_PCPW01000012.1 coordinate 4,730, forward strand.
ATCTGCATTATGGTCGTTGGCATGCTGTGCCATATTGTGGCGCTGGCTGTCCGCGCCCGGGATACCCGCAACTGGCGCATCGCCAATGGACTGGCGACCCCGCGCGCCAAGAAGCAGAAGTAACAGAGCCACCAAAAGCTACTTAGCAACTCACAACGTGCAGGAGAACTAATGGGTATCAACCCTGACCTCGTGGGGCGTATCTACCCCGCCGGTGCGTCCTACCAGGTAGGACGCGAAAAGATTCGTGAATTCGCCACCGCAACCAAGGCAAGCTCGCCGGCGCATTTCGAGGTGAGCGCGGCCCGCGATCTGGGGTACGCGGATCTGGTTGCCCCGCCAACCTTCGCCATCATCATCGCGCAGCGTGCCGATGCCCAGCTCATCGCCGATCCGGCCTCGGGAATCGACTTCTCCCGCGTGGTGCATGCCGACCAGCGGTTCACCCACCACCGGCCGATCGTTGCCGGCGACGAACTGCTCGCCGAGCTCTACGTGGACCAGGTGCGCGAAATGGGGGCCGGGGCGATGATCACCACCCGCTCCGAGATCACCACCGTGGCCGGCGAGAAGGTCGCCACCACCACTTCATCGCTACTGGTACGAGCAGAGGACTAGGCCATGATCGAATTCTCCACCCTGGAAAAGGGACAAGTCATCGGCTCGAAGACGGTGAGCGTGAACCGGGGCGATCTGGTGCGCTATGCCGGCGCCTCGGGGGACTTCAACCCGATCCACTACAACGAGCGCTTCGCTAAGGAAGTTGGGCTCGACTCGGTGATCGCCCACGGCATGTTCACCATGGGTTCGGTCATCGAACTGGTCAGCGCGTGGGTGGGAAACCCCGGAGCGATCCTGGACTACCAGACCCGCTTCACCAAGCCGGTCATCGTCGAAGACCCGGCCGGGAGCAACCCGGGCGACGCGGCGGGCACCGCCATCGACATCGAAGGCAAGATCGGCGCGCTGGATGCCGAAGCCCGCACCGCGCGCGTGGACTTGACCGTATCGGCCAACGGAACCAAGGTGCTGATGAAGTGCCAGGCCGTGGTGCAGCTCTGAACAAGCACCCGGTAGGCGAAGCGCCCGGAGCGGTCATCGCCTGGCGCAATTCGCTGATGGCGGCCTACCTGGCCAGCGGCCTGCTGATCTCCGCTCTGGTTTCCCGGCTGCCGGCGGTGCGCGACGCGCTGGCGCTGGATCACGCGAATGTCGGCTTGCTGCTGCTCTGCCTCAGCGCCGGCTCCTTCCTGTCGGTAGCCCTCTCGGGGCAGGCCGTCTTGCGCGTGGGTGCCACCAACGTCATGCGCGTCGCGGCGAGCGTGGCGGGCAGCTCGCTGCTGCTGGTCGGGCTGGGCTCCGGGGCGTTGGGCTCCACCTGGCTGACCGGAGTATTTCTCTTCACCCAGGGGCTGGGGACCGCCGCGTGGAATGTGGCCTCCAATGTGCAGGGCGCGGCCATGGAACGGGCCCTGGGCAAAAGCATCATGCCCGCGCTGCACGGATTCTTCTCCATCGGCACCGTGCTCGGCGCCGGAATCGGTGCCGCCTCGGCCGCGCTGGCGCTGCCGGTGCAATACCACTACGGCGCGATGGGCCTGCTCATCGTGGGCACGGTGCTCTACAGCGCGCGGTTCTTCGGCGAGGACTTCGCCAGGACCCCGCGCACGCACTCCGGGCCTTCGCTGAAGGCGGCCTGGCGGGAACCGCGCACGGTGCTGCTCGGCGTGCTGGTGCTGGGCATGGCCCTGGCCGAAGGGGCCGCCGGCGACTGGGTGGCCCTCGCCCTGGCCGACGGCTACCAGAGCAGCGCGGCGGTGGGCGCCATCGGCTACGGGGTGTTCGTGAGCACGATGACCTTGACCCGGTTGCTGTCTGGGGATCTGATCCTCCGGCTGGGCCGGGTGCGCATGATCCAGGCCAGCGCGATCGCCGCGCTGGCCGGCGTGCTGCTCTTCGCCTTCGGCGGCAGCCTGCCGCTGGCCTTCCTCGGCTTGGCCGTGTGGGGGATGGGCGTCGCGCTGACCTTCCCGCTGGCGATGAGCGCCGCCTCCGCGGATCCGCTGCATGCGGCCACCCGTGTCTCGGTGGTCTCCACCATCGGCTACGGCGCCTTCCTGGGCGGCCCGCCGCTGCTGGGGCTGCTGGCCGGGGCGATCGGGCTGCTGCCGGCGCTGGGCAGCATCTCGATTCTGGTGGTGCTTGCCTTCTGCCTTTCCGCCAATATGGCAGGGTACCGCCAGGCCGAAGACCACTAGCACACGTAATTATCCGAAAGTAGGAGCATGCTGAAGAATTTGACGACATCGCAGGTCGGCGGCCCGGCCCAGTCGCTGGTGGTCGCCACCGCCGAGGACGAGCTGGTCGCGGCCATCGCGGCGGCCGACGCCGCCGGGCAGCGCATGCTGCTCGTCGGCGGCGGCTCGAACCTGGTCGTTTCCGATGCGGGATTCCCCGGGACCGTCATCCAGATCGCCACCCGCGGGGTGCGCGTGGAAGAGCAGAGCCCGCACACCGCGCTGCTGCGCGTGGCCGCCGGGGAGAACTGGGACGCCGTGGTGGAATTCAGCCTGGCCCAGGAACTGAGCGGGCTGGAGGCACTCTCGGGCATCCCGGGCTGCGCCGGAGCCACTCCGGTGCAAAATGTGGGGGCCTATGGCGCCGACATATCGCAGACCCTTCAATGGGTGCGGCTCTACGACCGGGAAACCGGCGAGCGGCTCACCATGGACAAGGAGCAGCTTTCCTTCGGCTATCGCGACTCGCTGATCAAGCGCACGAGCGAGAACGGTTCGCCGCGCTACGTGGTGCTGGAAGTAGGCTTCGCACTGCGCCGCACGGAGGCCTCCGCGCCGATCCGCTATGCGGAATTGGCCCGGCGGCTCGGCGTGGAAGCCGGGGACAGCGCGCCGGCCGCAAAGGTGCGCCAGAGCGTGCTGGAGCTGCGGCGCTCCAAGGGCATGGTGTACGAGCCGAACGATCCCGACTCGCACTCCACCGGCTCCTTCTTCACCAACCCGATCCTGCCCGCCGAGGTGCTGAAGCGGCTACCGGCGGACGCACCTCACTACCCGGTGCCCGAGGCGGGCCTGGTGAAGCTGTCGGCGGCCTGGCTGATCGACCAGGCCGGCTTCGCCAAGGGCTTCGGGCTTCAAGGCAGCGCGGGCTACGAGCTGGCCGGCGGGCGGGCGGCCCTGTCCACCAAGCACACCCTGGCGATCACCAACCGGGGAGGGGCCAGCGCCGCGGATCTGCTGGCCATCGCCCGGGCGGTGCGCGCCGGGGTCCACGAGCGCTTTGGCATCATGCTGGTCAACGAACCGCTGCTGATCGGCCTCGCCCTCTAGAGCGCGCAAAAAGCCCCTTCGAGCCGATGGCTCGAAGGGGCTTTGCCGTGTGCCTAGAGGCGGCCCTGGGCGATGGCCAGCATGCGGCGCAGCGGCTCCGCGGCGCCCCAGAGCAGCTGGTCGCCCACGGTGAAGGCGGAGATGTACTGTGGGCCCATTTCCAGCTTGCGGATGCGGCCCACCGGGATGTCCAGGGTGCCCGAGGCGGCAACCGGGGTCAGCGCGTCGACGGTGGCTTCCTTGGTGTTGGGCACGACCTTGGCCCACTCGTTGTCGGAGTCCAGCAGCGATTCGATCTCGGAGACCGCCAGGTCTTCCTTCAGCTTCAGGGTCAGCGCCTGCGAGTGCGAGCGCATCGCGCCGATGCGCACGCACAGCCCGTCCACCGCCACGTGCCGCTCTCCGCTGGTCTGCAGGATCTTATTGGTCTCGACCCCGGCCTTCCACTCTTCCTTGGACTGGCCGTTGCCCAGGTCCGCGTCGATCCACGGGATCAACGAGCCGGCCAGCGGCACGCCGAACTGGGTGGCGTCCAGCCCGCCGCGCTGCGCGGTCAGCACCTTGCGGTCGATCTCCAGGATCGCGGAGGCCGGGTCGTCCAGCTCGGAGGCGACGTGGGAGTTGATGTCGCCGAACTGGGTGAGCAGCTCGCGCATGTGACGGGCGCCGCCGCCGGAGGCGGCCTGGTAGGTCATCGAGGTGCCCCATTCGACCAGGTTGTTCTTGAACAGCCCGCCGAGTCCCATGAGCATGCACGAGACGGTGCAGTTGCCGCCGACGAAGTCCTTGACCCCGGCGACGAGGGAATGATCGATCACGCTGCGGTTGACCGGGTCGAGCACGATCACCGAATCCTCGTTCATGCGCAGCGTGGAGGCCGCATCGATCCAGAGCCCATCCCAGCCGGACTTGCGCAATTCGCTGTGGACCTTGGAGGTGTAGTCCCCGCCCTGCGCGGTGACGATAATGGGCAGCTTGGCCAGGGTTTCAAGATCGTAGGCGTCCTGCAGCGCCCCGGAGCCTTCGGCGAATGCCGGGGCGGCGCCGCCGGCGTTCGAGGTCGAGAAGAAGACCGGGTCGAGGTGCGCAAAATCGCCTTCGTCGAGCATGCGCTGCATCAGCACGGAGCCAACCATGCCGCGGTAACCAACAAATCCAACAGATGAAGTCATATCTCCATGGTAGGGCGCGCGGGCCATCTGGGCCGGGTTCGTTACAGCAGTTAAAGCAGAATCACACCCGAGGCCCAGCAGGGCTCGAGTGTGATTCGCGGAAGCCGAAGAGTTACTTTTCCTCCAGCAGCTTCTTGCGATTGTTGATGGCCCACATCGCGCCGAAGATGAACAGCTGGGTGGGGACCAGCAGCATGATCAGCCCGAAGACCTTGTTTCCGCTGAGCACCATGAAGAAGCCCAGGGCCGCCACCACCAGCGCCAGCAGGGGGAAGAGCATGTAGCCGAGGATGAACAGCGCCTCGGGGTGCGCCTTGAGCTCGCCAAGATATTTTTTCACGTCGGTTAGTCCTTTTCGCGGATCCAGGATTCGAAGCGGTAGCCGATACCGCTCTTTGAGCTATGCCAGGCCTCGGCCGGGTCGGCCGCGGAGAGCTTAAAATCTTCCGGGAGCGCCGGGGCCTTGGTATCGCCGGCCGGGCTCAGATCAAGCCGGGTGACCACCGCAACATCGAGCAGCTCCAGGGCCGCGGCGTAGAGCTGCCCGCCGCCGATGATCCAGATCTCTTCGCTGCCCGGGCTCTGCCGGGCGATATCCAGCGCTTCGCGCAGGCCGCCGGCCGGGATGCCGCCGTCGGCGCGGAGCTGATCCTGCTTGCGGGAGGTCAGCACGATATTGCTGCGCCCGGGCAGCGGGCGGAACTTGGCCGGGAAGGATTCCCAGGTGTTGCGTCCCATGATCACCGGGTGCCCGGCGGTGACGGCCTTGAAATGGGCCAGATCCTCGGGCACATGCCAGGGCATGGAGCCGGCGGCGCCGATGATCGAGTTGGCGCCCTGCGCCCAGATCGCGCCGATCAGCGGTGCCTGGCCGGTGGCGTGGCGTGGACTCATACGGCCACGGCCCCCTTGATGGTCGGGTGGTGCTGGTAGTCCTTGAGCACAAAGTCTTCCAGCGTGTAGTCGAAGAGCGAGGCCGGCTTGGACGCGAATTCCAGCTTCGGGTAGGGGTAGGGTTCGCGGCGCAGCTGCTCGCGGACCTGTTCCAGGTGGTTGGTGTAGATGTGGGTGTCGCCGCCGGTCCAGATGAATTCGCCCGGTTCCAGATCCAGCTGCTGGGCGACCATCAGGGTCAGCAGGGCGTAGGAAGCGATGTTGAAGGGAACGCCGAGGAACATGTCGGCGCTGCGCTGGTAGAGCTGGCAGGAGAGCTTGCCCTCGGCGACGTAGAACTGGAAGAACACGTGGCAGGGAGGCAAGGCCATCTTCTGGATTTCGGCCACATTCCAGGCCGACACGAGGTGCCGGCGCGAATCGGGGTTGCTTTGCAGGGAATCCATGACCTGGGAGATCTGGTCGATATGCGCGCCGTCCGGGGTCGGCCAGCTGCGCCACTGCACCCCGTAGACCGGGCCGAGCTCGCCGTCTTCATCGGCCCATTCGTTCCAGATGCGCACACCCTGGTCCTGCAGCCATTTCACATTTGATTCACCGCGCAAAAACCAGAGCAGTTCCGCGGCAACCGACTTAAAATGCACCCGCTTGGTGGTGATCAGCGGGAAGGATTCGCTCAGGTCGAAGCGCAGCTGGCGGCCGAAGACGGAGCGCGTGCCGGTGCCGGTGCGGTCCTCTTTCGCGGCGCCGTTCGCGAGCACGTCGGCCAGCAGGTCTTCATACGGTGTGGCGATAGTCTGTGAAGTCACCGTTCCATCCTAGCTTTCCATGGCCCGATCGCGCTAAAAGCGGCGCCGGCTCAGGCGAGCATATCGTGGTACTCCGGGTAGCGGGAGAGGTAATCCTGCACGTAGCTGCATTCGGGGACGATCTTGGCTCCCTCGGCGCGCAGCTCATCGAGCACCATGGTCACCAGCGCGCGGGCGTAGCCGCGGCGGCCGAACTCCTCGTTCACGATCGTATGCTGCAAGGTCACCAGCTGCTCCTCGCGGTGGTAGCCGATGAAACCGATGAAGGTGGAGCCGTGCCATAGCGAGTAGCGCCCGCGCCCCGGGTCGTGGTCCATGCGCAAGCCCTGATGCACGATCTTCTGCACCGGGTGTTCTGGCTGTTGGGCAGTCATGGCGGTTGCCTCCTCGAACGTGACTTCTCTCACCTCTAGTCATAGTCGCATTCGGGGATAGATGCAACGACCGCGCGCGAGTCAGTCGTGATAGGGCGCGTGGATCTCCACGGACACGAACTGATGCTTCGCGCCGATGGCCTGCTGGGCCACGATCACCCCGCCCGGATCCAGGAAGGGGTCCTGGGCCGGCAGCAGGGCCGCGACCTTCGCCGAAACCCGGGCGCGCAGCACCTCGATGATCAGCGGGAGCACCGGGCGGTGCGTGCAGATCACCTGCGAACGCGACTTGGCCACGAGCTTCTCGATGGCGCGTTGGGCCTTGTGCGGCTTGCGCTTGGCCTCGTGCTCGGTGATGGAGCGGATGGTTTTCAGCTTCAGCGCGTGCAGCACCAGGTACGGGGTCACCGTTTGCACGCAGCGCGTCCACGGGGAGGAAGCCACATGCTCCGGGCCCCACGCGTCGAGCATGCGCGCCACCGCCTGCGCCTGCCGGCGGCCGGTGGCCGCCAGCGGGCGTTCGCCCTCGGCGCGTGTCCACTTGCCGCGCGGCTTGGCCTTGGCATGGCGCAGGATGATGAAGGCCAGGCTCTCCAGGCGCTGCTTCTGGTGGGCCTTGAGCAGATCCTCGAGCGGGGCGAGATCCGAGGGGTTGGTCAGCAGCGCCGCGGCCTCGGCCGCCGCGACCCAGCGCAGCTCATCGCATTCGACGCCGTCGGGCTCCGCCTGCAGCGCAGGGTCCACCTTGGCCGCCCAGTAGTAGACGACCTTGGTTTTGCCCTTGACCGAATAGGCGGTGGCCGCCAGCGGGATGCCGAGGTTCAGCCGCAGGCCGACCTCTTCGCGCAGCTCGCGGATGGCGCATTCGGGGATCGACTCGCCGGAGTCGAGCTTGCCCTTGGGCCAGGACCAATCGTCATAGCGCGGGCGGTGGATCAGCAGCACGTGCAGTTCGCCGTCGCGCAGCTGCCAGGGGATCGCTCCGGCGGCGACCACATCGAATTCGCCCAGGCGGATCTCTTCGGCATCGCTTGAGCGCTGTAGTTCGCACAGCTGCAGACGTGAATGCTGGGACTGGGAAGCGGTCACTAGTTGTGCAGTCCGCTCTGCCGGCGCCGGGTGTGCTCTTCGGTGAGCCAGAACTGGATGTCGGTGAGCGCCTTGCCCTCGGCATCCTGGTGGTGGCGGGTCCACGCGCCATCGGAGCCCAGATGCCAGCTCATGGTTGAATCGTCCATATAGCGCCCCAGCAGGTCGGTGAGGGAGTCGATGTCCTCCTGGGCGTGCAGCGAAACGAGCGCCTCCACGCGGCGGTCCAGGTTCCGGTGCATCATATCGGCGCTGCCGATGTAGACCAGCGGGTCGCCGGCATTGCCGAAGAAGAACACGCGGCTGTGCTCCAGGAAGCGGCCGAGGATCGAGCGGACGCGGATGTTCTCGCTCAGGCCCGGCAGCTGCGGGCGCAGCGCGCAAATGCCGCGGACGATCACATCCACCTTCACCCCGGCCTGGCTGGCCCGGTACAGGGCATCGATAATGGCCTCGTCGACCATCGAATTCACCTTGATGCAGACGTAGGCCGCGACCCCGTTTTGCGCGTTGGCGATTTCCTTCTCGATCAGCTCCAGCAGCCCGGTGCGCACCGTGCGCGGGGCCACCAGCAGCCGGTGGTAGGTGGACCGCGGCGCGTAGCCAGAGAGCTGGTTGAACAGCCGCGAAACATCTTCGCCTACGGCTTCGTCGCAGGTCAGCAAGCCAAAGTCTTCGTAGTAGCGGGCGGTGCGCGGGTGGTAGTTGCCGGTGCCGATATGGCAGTAGCGGCGCAGCTTGTCGCCTTCCTTGCGCACCACCAGGGAGAGCTTCGAGTGGGTTTTCAGGCCCACGATGCCGTAGACCACGTGCACCCCGGCCTGCTCCAGCTTGCGCGCCCAGGTGATGTTCGCCTGCTCGTCGAAGCGCGCCTTGATCTCCACCAGCGCCAGCACCTGCTTGCCGGCCTCGGCCGCGTCGATCAGCGCGTCGACGATCGGGGAGTCCCCGGAGGTACGGTAGAGGGTCTGCTTGATCGCCATCACCTTCGGGTCCGCGGCGGCCTGCTCCAAAAACGCCTGCACGGAGGTGGAGAAGGAATCGTAGGGGTGGTGCAGCAGGATGTCGCGCCGGCGCACCGCGCCGAAGACATTCGCGGCCTTCGCGGTCTCCGATTCGTTCAGGAACCTGGAGGTGTGGCCCACATGCTTGGTGTAGTGCAGCTCGGTGCGGTCCAGCGCGGCGATGACGCCCAGCCCGCGCAGATCCAGCGGGGCCGGCAGCCGGAAGACCTCGTCTTCCTCGATATTCAGCTCGCGCACCAGCAGTTCGAGCACCTGCGGGTCAATGTCGTCGGCGACCTCCAGGCGCACCGGCGGGCCGAAGCGGCGGCGCAGCAATTCCTTCTCCAGGGCCTGGAGCAGATTCTCCGCGTCGTCCTCCTCGACCTCCAGATCCTCATTGCGGGTGACGCGGAAGAAGTGGTGCTCGACGATTTCCATGCCCGGGAACAACAGGTCCAGGTGCACGGCGATCAGCGCTTCGAGCGGGATGAACCGGGCGGTGCGCTGCGAGGAGTGCGCCGCCTTGGCTCCGTCGATGCCGACCAGCCGGGCGATGGTATCGGGCACCTTGAGCCGGGCGAAGAGCTCCTTGCCGGTCAGCGGGTTGCGGACCACCACCGCGAGGTTCAGCGACAGCCCGGAGATGTAGGGGAAGGGGTGCGCCGGGTCGACCGCCAGCGGGGTGAGCACCGGGAACACCTGGGAAACGAACCAGGAGGAGAGGTGCTGGCGCTCGGATTCGCCGAGTTCATCCCAGCGGGTAATCCGGATGCCTTCCTCCGCGAGGGCCGGGCGGACCTGCTCGGAAAAGACCAGGGCATGCCGGGTCTGCAGCTCGTGGGCCGAATTGAGCAGCAGTTCGAGCTGGTCGACCGGGTTCATCCCGTTGGCTGCGGGCACCGCCAGGCCGGTGGCGATGCGGCGCTTGAGCCCGGCCACGCGCACCATGAAGAACTCGTCGAGGTTCGAGCCGAAAATTGAGAGGAAGTTCACCCGCTCCAGCAGCGGGAGATCCTTGTCTTCGGCGAGTTCCAGAACGCGCGCGTTGAAGTGCAGCCAGGACAACTCCCGATCCAGGAATCGTTCGTTGTTGAATCCACCCTCGGGATGCCGGGCCGGCGATTTGATGGCCGGCTCGATGCGGTCTTCGTTCATCTTCGACGCTGGCACATCACGTAACTGTGAGGCCGGCTGCTTCGGGGTGGTAGTCATCTACTGAACTCGCTTCTTTCTGCAAGTGGAAACCTAGTTGCACCTCATTGCGCTGGCCAGAGGCTCTGCTCTGCCCGGTACCCTACGATTCTATCGGCTGCGGGCCGTACATGATGTCGGTGTCCCAGAGTGTGAAGCCCAGCGAACGGTACAGGCTGACCGCCGCCTGGTTCTCGGCGTCAACGTAGAGCAAGACGGCGCCCACTCCCATTTCCAGCAGGTAGTTCACGCCGAGGGCGGTGAGCACGCGGCCCAGGCCCAGGCCCTGGGCTTCGGGGACCACGCCGACCACGTAGACCTCGCCCAGCGGGCGGACCGAATCCCCGGTGGCCGGGTGGATCTTGGTCCAGTGGAAGGCGATGACCTGCTCCGCGGCGTCGAAAGCCAAGAAGAAGCCCGCAGGATCAAACCAGGATTCGGCCATGCGCGAGTCCAAATCAGCCAGCGTGAGCGAACCCTGCTCCGGATGGTCCGCGAATGCCGCCGCGTTGGCGGCCAACCAGGCCGGCTCGTCCTCGCCCACCCGGAAGGTGCGGACGTTGCTGCCGCGGTCCAGCTGCGGAACTTCCAGCGCTTCGGGGCTTTCGCGGCGCAGCTTATGGAGTTCGCGCACGGTGGCCAGGCCGATTGCCTCGGCCAGCTTCTTGGCCGCGGGATGCCCGCCGTGGGCCCACGCCTGAATGCGGCTCAGTTCCAGCTCTTCGCCGAGGCGCTGCACGAGGGCCGAGGCGATGCCTTGCTGGCGATGCTGCGGGTGCACCACGAGTTCGACCACCCAGGAATCGGCCTCCGGATCACGCACCGCGGCCACCACGCCGACCAGCGTGGACTCTCCGGGGTCCGCCTGCTGCTCGGCGCGCAGCGAGAAGACCTTGTCCGAGAATTCCTCGGAGCCAAGGGCGACCAGGGTCTGGTCGCTCAGCGGCGGGTTGCCGTCGTGTTCCTGAGCTGCGGCGGCAAGCTTGCGTACCTCAGCAAGTTCGCGTTCTTCCAGCTCACCTTGTGTTTTCTCGATGGACAAAGTAGTTTGTGGCAGTTCGCTCATACCTTCACCTTAGCCGGTGATTCCGTGCAGCTACCAGTGGCGGGAGAAACTTAAACTTCGGTGTAGAAGCGGTAGCCGACATTTCGCACGGTGCCGATCAGCTGTTCATGATCGGTGCCGAGTTTGGCGCGCAAGCGACGCACGTGAACGTCGACGGTGCGGGTACCGCCGTAGTAGTCGTAGCCCCACACTTCGTGGAGCAGCTGCTCGCGGGTGAAGACGCGTCCGGGGAACTGCGAGAGGTACTTGAGCAGCTCAAATTCCTTGTAGGTCAGATCCAGCATGCGGCGATCGATGCGCGCGGTGTAGCTCAGCTCATCGATGGTCAGCCCGGAGGTATTCTCCTGGACCACCACCTCCGGTGCGGCCGAAAGGATCAGCCGGATCCGGGCCTCGAGCTCCCCGGGGACCGCGGTAGGCAAAATGAAGTCGGAGGCATGCCAAGCGGAATTCAGAACGCCCAGGCCACCCTCGCCAATGACCAGCAACAACGGTAAATTGACGGTAGAGTGGATGGTTTGCGCCAGGGCTCGCGCGGCAATCAGCTCGGTGCGCGCGTCGAGAATGACCGCTTCGGCGTCGCCGATTTGGCTCAGCGCCTCGGTGTTGGCCGGCAAGCAGCGGTTCTCGTGAAGCAGCAGTTCCAGCGCCGGAAGCACCTCGGCACCGGTGCTTGCATTATTACTCAGGAGCAGTAGGTGCGCCATGATGGAGTTCCTCCTGCCAGTGGTGTGCGAAAAAATCGTTTTTACGTGTCACAGTATAAAGAAAGAATCACTCAAAGTGCGCATGTGAACGAGCAAGTGCCCGGACTATTACCGATGGGAAATTTAGTTTGCGAATCAAGGTACTGATTAGTGGGCTGCTCGCCGCGGCCCTGTTGGCTGGCGCCGCCAGCCTCAGTTCGCTGAACTTTGCGATGGCGGCGGTCGCCGTGGTGCTGCAGCTAGTTTTTGCCTATACCTGGCCGCGGATGACGCGTTCGGAGACTCCCTGGACGATCAGCATCATCCTCGCGATCGCCGCCCTGGCCTCCACCGCGGCGACGCTCTTCATGCCGGGGGCCACGCAGACCTCGCATAGCGTCGAGGTCATTGCCGCCGGGGTGCTGATGATTTTCATTACGCAGGTCATGCGCGGCTCCACCGCCGATGGGCGGCTAGCCGGAGTGGTTTCGGGGATCACCGGTTTGGCCATCGTGGCGCAAGGCTCGGGATGGGCCGCCATGGGCCTTGGCGAGGGGGCGCTGGGGGTCACCGTCTTCACTCTCATCGCGCTCGTTGGCGCCGGGGCGATCGCCATTACCCGGTTGCCGGACCGGATTACCTTCGTGCTGGCCCCCTTGATCGGCGGGGCGCTCGGGGCGGCGGCCAGCGCGTTGACCTTCGGCCCCACCTGGTACCAGGCGCTGACCATCGGGGTGCTGGCGGGGCTGCTGGTGGGCAGCCTGCGTGCGTTGGCCTTGTCCACCCGCAGCATCCGCACGCTCTCCGGTGTGCTCGCCCTGGCTAGCGGGATCCTGATCCTGGCCGGAGCGATGAGCTGGTACGTGATGGCCCTGCTGAGCTAATCATGAAATGTGATGCCTGCTTCGTCACGAGTGTCGGAAATACCGAATTGCTCGGGCTAAGATGTAGGCATGAATGAAAATTACCTTGCACTCGAAATTTTCTTCCTCGCCTTGCTGACCATTGCAGGTCTGGGCATGGCCGGATTCGCCGGACTTGTAGTAAAGCGTCTCTTCAAGGGGCAGAAGTAGAAGCAGCGCACACAAAAACGTGTGCGCTGTTTCCATTTAACCGGGCAACTTAGGAGCAGCTAGTCTATGGCTTTTGACATTCCCACGGACCTCATGCCGGAACTCGTGCCCTTCTCGTGGCTCATCGGCAGCTGGGAAGGAAGCGGGCGCCTCGGCGACGGGGAGGATGCGGACCCGCACTTTTGGCAGCAGGTCACCTTCCGCGAGGTCGGCGCCCCGTATCTGGAATACCGCAGCGAAGCGTGGCTCACCGAAGCCGACGGCACCAAGCTGCGGATCCTGGCCGTTGAAAACGGCTTCTGGTCGCTTGACCGTGAGCAGCAGGATGCAGACGCGGGCCCAGGAATGACCCCGGGAGAGATCGTCCCGGCCTTGCGCTCGGCCGACGACGTGCAGCAGCTGCACACCGCAGAGGGCTTCAAAATTCAGGCGCAGATCCTGCAGCCTGGCGGGATCAGCGAACTTTACTACGGGCTGATCGACGGTCCGCGGGTGCACCTGGCCACCGAAGCGTTGTTGCGCAGCAAGAACGCGAAGCAGTACGCCTCCTCGACCCGGATGTACGGGCTTGTCGGCGGAGATCTATTTTGGCGTTGGGATGTGTCCTTGGGCAATCAAGATCTCAAGGCTCATGCCTCAGCCGCGCTGAAACGTGTTACTACAGAGGCGATGGATTCCTGACATGAGCGAAAATCAATATCGTTCGGTGCTGCTGGATCGTGCGGCAGCAATCGAGGCATCCGGGGCAGATGCCGGCGTGGCAGCGCATTATGGCGCGCCCACCCGCGAGGCCCGCAAGCTATTCCAAGGCCAGGCGATTGCCGACCTGAGCCACCTTGACGTGCTGGAACTGCGTGGCGAGGACCGGCAGAGCTGGTTGAACACGCTCAGCAGCCAGTCGCTCACCGGGCTGAAGCCGGGGGCCTCCAGCCAGGCGCTGCTGCTTTCGGTTCAGGGGCGTATCGAGCACGAGATGAAGGTGCTCATCGACACCGATCGGGTGCTGCTGATCGTCGAGCAGGGGCGCGCCGAGCCGCTGCAGAAATTCCTCGAATCGATGCGGTTCATGCTGCGGGTGGAACTGGCAAACCTTTCGAGCACCCATGGCGTGCTCGGCGCGGTGCGCGAGATTCCCAGCTGCAACGAGCTGGTGTGGCGCAATCCGTGGCCGCAGGTCAGCGCCGGGGGATGGGCCTATTCACGCGAGGACCACCCGGGTCTGGAACGACCGTGGTTCTTGCATGTTGTTGAACTTGAGCGCTTGGAAGAAGCCGTCGGCGAGGAAGAGCTTGCCGGGAGCATGGCGGTCGAGTCCCTGCGCATCGCCGCCTGGGAGCCGCGCTTCGGTTTCGAGAATGATGACAAGACCATCCCGCATGAACTGGATTGGCTGCGCACCGCGGTGCACATGGACAAGGGCTGCTACAAGGGGCAGGAAACCGTTGCCCGCGTGCACAACATCGGCCACCCGCCGCGTCGCCTGGTGTTCCTCGACCTCGACGGGTCGATGCACACCTTGCCGGCCGCCGGTTCGGAGATCAAGCTCGGTGAGCGCACCGTCGGCAAGCTGACCTCGGCCTCCCTGCACTATGAAGCCGGACCGATCGCGCTGGGCGTGATCAAACGCAATGTTGACCCCGAAGCGGTGCTGAGCGTCGTGGACGGCGAGAGCGTCTACCCGGCCGCGCAAGAGGTCATCGTGGCCACGGACGCCGGACAGACCGCGGGCCGGTTCACCGGTTTCCTGCGGACCCCGCCCCCGGCCTGAGCAGCTTAACGCAACAGCGGTCCGGCACCTCCCGCGGGAGGTGCCGGACCGCTGTTGCTTTGCCGGTGCGGAATTTAGCCGAAGAGGATCCGGGCCTCGTTGTAGCGGTCCATCGGAACCCGCTTGAGGTTGTTCAGCGCCGCGCGCAGCGGGACGCGGTTGACCTTGGTGCCGTGGATCGCGACCATGGTGCCCCAGGCCGAATCGGCGACCGAATTCACCGCGGCCATGCCAAGCCGCGTGGCCAGCACGCGGTCGAACGCGGTGGGCACTCCGCCGCGCTGGATATGGCCCAGCACGGTGGCGCGGGTTTCGAGGCCGGTTTGCTCCTCGATCAGCGGGGCGAGCATTTCGCTGATTCCACCGAGCCGCGCCCGGCCGAAGGTATCCACCCCACGCACCGAGAACGCCTCGTCCAGGCCCTCGGGGACGAACCCCTCGGAGACCACGACCAATGGTGCACGGCCACGCTCGTGGGCTTCGCGCACCCACTGGTAGATCTCTTCCATGGTGGTGGAAACCTCGGGGATGAGGATCGCATGGGCGCCGGAGGCCATGCCGGCGTGCATGGCGATCCAGCCGACGTGCCGGCCCATGACCTCGGCGATCATGCAGCGATGGTGCGAGTCCCCGGTAGTGCGCAGCCGGTCGATGGCCTCCACGGCGATCTGGTTTGCGGTGTCGAAACCGAAGGTGTAGTCGGTGGCGTCCAGGTCGTTGTCGATGGTCTTCGGGACGCCAACCACCGGCAGCCCGGCCTCGCACAGGCGCTGCGCGCCGGCGAGGGTCCCCTCGCCGCCGATCGCGATCAAGGCGTCGACATTGTTCTGCTTCAGCGTGGCGGCGATATGCTCGGCTCCGCCATTTTCTCCCTCGAACGCGTTGGTGCGCGAGGTGCCTAGAATGGTTCCGCCCTGTTTGGCGATACCGCGGACGGCGGTCCGGGGAAGCTCGAAGAAGTCGCCTTCCTTGACTCCCTTCCAGCCGTCGCGGAAGCCAACAAATTCGTAGTCATAGCTTTTGATGCCATTGAGCACCGCACCGCGGATCACCGCGTTCAATCCCGGGCAGTCGCCTCCCGAAGTCATGATTCCAATGCGCATTTACCCTCACTTAGTAAGTAGGGAAGACTTCGGATACACGACGGGTTCCTTGCTGAATGCTGCTGCGGAGCGGGCCGGGTATCCGAGGAAAACCCTTCGGACTTCATTCGATTCCGCGCACCATTGAGCATCGAGTTGTCTAAGATTCTACGTGGTTAAAACCACAAGAGCGAGTTGTTTGCCACCTGAGGTAGCGAACAACCCGCTCTGTTTCAGAGATACTCCGTGGGATTAGAACTTGCGCAGCAGTTTCTGCAGCACGATGCTGTCATCCTGGGCCGGAATCAGCAGCCAGGCCACGATGTACGCGCCGATGCCGATGACCGGCAGGAGGAAGGAGAGCAGCAGCCCGATGCGGACCAAGGTGACATCCCAGCCGAACTTATCCGCGATGCCGCCGGCGATCCCGGCAACCATGCGCGAGGGGCCGCGGCGCAGCGGGATCGAACGGATCTGGTTGAAGAAGGTATCCATGAGTGCTCCTAAAAAAGGTGGGTGCTAGTCGTTGTGGGAAGGTAGTTCGGTGTTCTTGCCGCTGGCCTTGCGTGCCGAGGAGATGCCCGCGAAGATCATCCCCACCCCGGCCAGGGCAACCAGCGCGATGAAGAACAACGGGGTGTCGAAGTGCCAGCTGAATAGGGTTCGGCTGAGCGTCGCAAGCGCGACCACGACGAGGATCAGGCCAAACACCAAGGTGCCGGCAGGAAATTTTGCTTCGGTTTGCTGATCAGAATTCATGCTGTCCGCTCCTTAGAACGTTGGGTTGGAGGCGCCGGTTCCATCGCTTGAGTACTCGGGATCGTATCCAGAGAATACGCCATTGATCACGACCGTGAGCGTGGGGGCATCTGCGGCGAAGCCGCCCGCCGGCTGCGAATTGTTTTCGTTGAGCGAGGAGAGGAACAGCCCGTCGGCCTGGATCTGCACCGGAATGTTCGTGGGCAGTTCGAGATCCACCTTGGAGAAGACCGAGGAGACCTCCACCGTCGTCGGCTCGGTGATCGTGGACAGGTGGCGCAGGTCCACCGTCGACTTGCTGAACACCGAGCTGTACTGGTTCGAATCCGTGGCCACGCCGACCGTTTCGCCCTGCATGCCGCGGAAATCGTTGCCACCGAAGATCACCGTGAGTACCAGCAATGGAATGGCCAGCCCGAGCAGCCCGCCGCTGGTGCGGTGCGCGAGGGAGACGAAGACCAGCGCCAAGCCGACCACGAACAAGCCGATGGCAAATGCCGTGCCCCACCCGTTGCCCGGCAGCGCGATCGCCCCGAGGTAATCCGCGGCGAGCACCAACGCCACCGTCAGGATCGTGACGCCGACGATGATGGTGGCAACCCAGCCGGGAACCGGGGGAGCATTGCGCAGCTTTTTATTCGCCTTGGCGAAATGTGGATCCAGCTGCGGACCGTGGTCCTGCGGGATATGGCCGAAGCCGCGAGGTTCGGGGTCCATGGAGTCCTCCTCGGAGTCTGCGTTGCTCTTGTCGGTGTGCGGGTGCGTGGTTTCTGGATTGCGCAGCGGCTTCGTAGCCGGTGGGAACTGTTCGGGATAAACGGTTGCCTGCGTGCTGAAGGACTGGGCACGCTGCGCTCGCCAAGGCTTTTCAACGACGGAGCCGGGTGCCGGGGCGCTGGGCTTCGGCGTGCGGCGGGGTTTGGAGGTGCCGGCAAACTTGGTGTCGCGTCGGCTGAAGATCACGAAGAGGATTCCGGCGACCACCAGCAGCGGCCACAGAATCGGGGCCACGGTGCTGAGCAGCCAGGGGGCGAGGAAGAAGCCGATGAGCAAAAATACCAGGGCTCCGGTGAGCGCGCTGGTCCAGTCCTTGCCGTGCACCGCCCGCTCCAAGGGGATCGTGCCCTTGGGGCCGGGCAAGAGCCCCCAAGCCAGCCCGTAAACCAGGAAGCCGGTTCCGCCGAGCAAACTCAACGCGACGAATACCCCGCGCACCAGCACCACATCGATGTTGAATCGCTGTGCGATGCCCGCCGCAACGCCGCCCAGCCACTGGGAATCTTGCCGTTCGATGCCAATTTTGCGTAATTGGTCGAAAACGTTGCTGCGCGGAGAGTTCTCGTTGTCCATGCTTAAATCTTCTCCCGGGGGCGGGCTTAGCGCTATGAGGGGCTACCCTGATTCTTCCCTAGGGGCCGCCCTGACTTCCGGCAGCGACCCGGTTTTCTGCCCGGGAACGTGCTTGACTTGTCAGTATGGAACGAACCGAGCAGCGAAATCAGATCGTACGCAGTGAATCCCGGCTGATCGCCGGGGTGTGCGGCGGCCTCGCTGTGCACCTTGGCATACCGGTGAACTACCTGCGTATCGGGTTCTTGGGGCTTACCGCCCTGGGCGGGGCCGGCGTATTGCTCTACGCCTGGCTGTGGGTGTTCACTCCCAGCGCCGAAGAATCCAAGGCCGGAGCGCTGCGCTCCCGGGGTACGGGGCCGCGCACGCTCGCGGAGGAAATGGGCCGCGTGCAGCAGGGCATATTTTCCCCGCGCGAGATGAGCGAGAAGCTTTCCTCCTGGCGTGAAACCCTCATCGGCGCCGCCTTGCTGCTGGTGGCGCTGCTGGCGCTGGGGCAGTGGCTCGGGCTGAATATTCGCTGGGATCTGATTTGGCCCAGCTTGGGCATCATCGCCGGCGTGCTGCTCGCCTGGCTGCAGGTTGATGGGCAGCACCTCGACGGTGACCGCAAGGCCAAGGCGCTCGTCTTCGGGCGCTTGATTCTGGGCCTGCTGCTCGCGATCGGCGGGCTGCTGGCGATTCTCAGCGGGAGCGTGAGCACCTCCGATCTGCTCGGCGGGATGTGGGCGGCGCTGGCGATTATCACCGGCGCGGTGGTGGTGCTGCTGCCCTGGGGCGCCAGGTTGTGGCGCGACTATCTTTCGGAGAGAAGCAATCGGCAGGCCGCGGCGCAGCGCGCGGACTTTGCCGCGCATCTGCACGACTCGGTGCTGCAGACGCTGGCCGTGATCCAAAAACGCAGCGATGACCCGGCCGCGGTGCGAACCCTGGCGCGCGTGCAGGAACGCGAGCTGCGCGCTTGGCTCTATGAGGCCGAGGAGCTCGACGAGAAAGACGTGGTCGTCGAAATCCAGGCCGAGGCCGACAACGTCGAGAAATTGCTGCTGCGCGATGTCGATGTGATTACCGTCGGCAATGCCAGGGGCTTCGACGGGCAGCAGGCGCTCGTGGCGGCGAGCCGGGAAGCGATGATGAATGCCGCAAAACATGCCGAGGGGACGATCTCGGTGTATGTCGAATGCAGCGAGCAGCTGATCGAGGTGTTCATCAGGGATCGCGGAAAGGGCTTCGACGTAGGCGGGATCGACAAGGACCGCTATGGGGTGCGCGAATCGATTATCGGGCGGATGCAGCGTGCCGGCGGGCAGGCTTCTATTCGCAGCGGCGAGACGGGCACCGAAGTAGAGTTGAAAATGCCAAGGAACAGCAGTCAGGAAGATACAGAATCATGAGTAGCGAACAGCAGAACTTCACTGTGGTGTTGGTAGACGACCATGGAATCTTCCGCTCCGGGCTCCGCGCGGATCTCGGTGAGGATCTGCGCATTGTCGGTGAGGCGGGGTCCGTTGAACAGGCTATCGAAGTCATCGAAAGCCAGCGGCCGGACGTGGTCCTGCTCGACGTGCACCTGCCCGGCGGCCGCGGCGGCGGGGGCGCCGAGGTCTTGCGCGGTTGCGCGCACCTGCTGGGAACCACCAAGTTCCTGGCGCTGAGCGTTTCGGATTCGGCGCAGGACGTGGTCACGGTGATTCGGGCCGGGGCACGGGGCTACGTGACCAAGAGCATTTCCGGAACCGAAATCTCGGACGCGGTGCGCCGGGTGGCCGGGGGAGATGCGGTGTTCTCGCCACGGCTGGCGGGCTTTGTGCTTGACGCATTCGGCGGTGCAAAAGTGGCCGAAGCGACCGGCATCGACGAGGAATTGGATCTGCTCTCGGACCGGGAACTGCAGGTGATGCGCCTGATCGCCCGCGGCTACAGCTACAAGGAGGTGGCCAAGGAGCTGTTCATCTCGGTGAAAACCGTGGAATCGCATGTCTCGAACGTGCTGCGCAAATTGCAGCTCTCGAATCGCCACGAACTCACGCGCTGGGCGGTGGATCGGAAGATCCTCTAGGCGTCAACGAGTGCGGGCCCGATCCGGTGGATCGGGCCCGCACTGTTCGGATGCCGCTTTACTCGGCTTCGCCCAGCAACCGGGCCATCCGCGAGACGCCCTCGGCCAGGTCTGCATCGCCCAGCGCATAGGACATGCGGATATAGCCCGAGGGCCCAAAGGCTTCGCCCGGTACGACCGCGACTTCCGCCTGCTCCAGGATGAACGCGGCCAGCTCGGCGCTGGTGTGGTTCACCACGCCGCGGATCTTCTTGCCCAGCAGCCCGCGTACGTCCGAGTAGGCGTAGAAGGCGCCCTCAGGCATCGGGCAGTGCAATCCGTCGATGGCGTTCAAGCCCTCGACGATGGCCAGCCGGCGGCGGTTGAAGGCGACCTTCATCTCCTCGACGGCATCCAGTGGGCCGGCCACGGCGGCCAAGGCGGCACGCTGGGACACATTGGCAACATTCGAGGTCGCATGGGACTGCAGGTTGGTGGCCGCCTTGATGACGTCCAGTGGGCCGGCCATCCAGCCCACACGCCAACCGGTCATGGCGTAGGTCTTGGCCACGCCGTTGAGGATGACCACCCGGTCTTCG
Organism: Arthrobacter sp. MYb221; assembly: GCF_002979835.1. NCBI lineage: Bacteria > Bacillati > Actinomycetota > Actinomycetes > Micrococcales > Micrococcaceae > Arthrobacter > Arthrobacter sp. MYb221. The sequence continues at coordinate 25,031 of NZ_PCPW01000012.1, forward strand.
AGCTCCGGAACCAGCGTCGCAATGGAGCTGAAGGACGCGTCCCCGTAGGTCAGGTGCTCGTAGATCTCATCGGTGACAACCCACAAGCCCTTTTCGGCCGCCCAGCGGCCGATTTCCTTGATCTGCTCTGCCGTGTAGACCGCGCCGGTAGGGTTCGAGGGGGAAACGAAGAGCAAGACCTTGGTGCGCTCGGTCAGCACGGACTCGAGCTGCTCGACGGTGACCTTGTAGCCCTGCTCGGGGCCGGCGAAGACGGATACGGGCACCCCGCCCGCCAGCTGCACCGACTCCGGGTAGGTGGTCCAGTAAGGAGCCGGAATGATAACCTCGTCTCCCGGGTCGAGCAATGCGGCAAAGGTGTTGTAGACCGCCTGCTTGCCGCCGTTGGTCACCAGCACCTGCGCGCCAGCCAGCTCGTATCCGGAGTGGCGCAGAGTCTTTTCGGCAATTGCTTCGCGCAGTTCAGGCAGGCCCGCCGCGGGGGAGTACCGGTGGTTCTTCGGATCCTGGGCGGCCTTGACCGCCGCCTCGACGATGTAATCCGGAGTTGCGAAGTCCGGCTCGCCGGCGCCGAAGCCGATGACCGGACGACCGGCTGCCTTGAGCGCTTTCGCCTTGGCATCGACCGCTAGCGTTGCGGACTCGGAAATGGCGCCGATGCGGCGTGAAATTCTAGACATAGAAAATGCATCCTGACGGTTACGTAAGCTGCTGTTAGCTCCAATCCTAGTTCCCAGTATTTGCCGATGCTCAGTGAAATCGAAAAATGACACCAACTGATCACTAACTAGTGTTCAGAATGCGGTGTGCGACACACAGGGTGCAGTCAGTTCGACATTTGCTGGTTCGTTGCGTAAAGTTATTTCTCGTTGCTGAGACATCGCAACCGACATGGAAAAGTCCTGATCGGCTAAGATGTTCTCAGTAAGAGCGGTAGCTCAAAGGGTAGTGGCGCAATTGGTAGCGCAGCGGTCTCCAAAACCGCAGGTTGCAGGTTCGAGTCCTGTCTGCCCTGCGCAGTAGCGATGGTAATAATCGCACAGCGAATCTCAAATCACGGTGTGTTGTGGTCGGTCAGGCTGCGGCGCACCGTGATTGTTTCAACTGGCCAAAAAAATTGAAACGAGGATCAGGTTGAGCGAATCAGCTGCCGTAAACCCCGGAAATGGTGAGAAGGCAAAGAAGGGCTTCTTCGGACGCATCTTCCTATTCCTGCGCCAGGTAATTTCAGAACTGAAGAAGGTCGTTACCCCAACGCGTAGCGAGCTCGTCAATTACACGCTGGTTGTAATCGGTTTTGTTTGCGTCGTTATGTTGATCGTCACGATCCTTGACTTCGTACTGGGCCAAGGTTCGATCCTCCTGTTCACCAATCAGCCAGAACAGTAATTTATTTGCCGCGGCGGTATAATCGCCCGCAGGTAGTAGATGTCATTCAGTCAAAGAAAGCAGGAGCTGCAGTGTCCGACAAGGAACTCGAACCGCAGATTAATGACGAGGTCGAAAACGAGTTCGTTGAAGCTGACGGCGCGCAGGTAGAAACCGCCGCCGAGGTTGCAACCGACGAGACCGAAGCTCCAGCCGTTGTTGCTGAAGAAGCCGTTCAGGGCGAAGCCGACGAAGACGAAGCTGCTGAAGCAGACGTTCAGGATGAAGCCGACGAGGACGAAGCTGCTGAAGCAGACGTTCAGGGCGAAGCCGAAGAAGACGAAGCCGCTGAAGCAGACGACGTCGACGTAGTCGCCGCGCTCAAGGAAGAATTCCGCTCGAAGCTGCGTCGCCAGCCGGGTGACTGGTTCGTCATTCACACCTACGCAGGTTACGAAAACCGCGTGAAGCTGAACCTAGAGACTCGTATCCAAACTCAGGACATGGACGATTTCATCTATGAAATCCAGGTTCCGATGGAAGAGGTCGTTGAGGTTAAGAACACTCAGCGCAAGATCGTTCGCCGCGTGCGCATCCCGGGCTACGTCCTGGTTCGCATGGAGCTGACCGACGCTTCTTGGGGTGTCGTTCGACACACGCCAGGTGTTACCGGATTCGTAGGAAACGCCCATGATCCTAACCCGCTGAACCTCGACGAAGTGTTCTCCATGCTGGAGCACACGGTGGTCGATCCGGTCGAGCAGCCATCGGCTTCCAAGCCGGGACGTTCACCAATCACCGAAGTCACCGTCGATTTCGAGGTTGGCGAATCGGTTACCGTCAACGATGGTCCGTTCGAGACCATGCCGGCGACGATCTCGGAAATCAAGCTGGAATCGGCGCAGCTGGTTGTTCTCGTTTCGATCTTCGAGCGCGAGACCCCAGTGACCTTGAACTTCAACCAGGTCACCAAGATCCAGTAGTATTAAGTCTTCGTGCCCCATTCCGTTTGCTTTACGGGGTGAGGGCACGTCCGGCTGTCGCGCCACGACGGCCACAACCCGCAGCACGCTCCTGTGTTGTGGGAACTGCAAGAGTATAAGGACCCGACATGGCCCCAAAGAAAAAGGTCACCGGACTCATCAAGCTGCAGATCCAGGCAGGCGCCGCTAACCCGGCTCCGCCAATTGGTCCTGCGCTTGGCCAGCACGGCGTCAACATCATGGAATTCTGCAAGGCTTACAACGCAGCGACCGAGTCGCAGCGCGGTAACGTTGTACCAGTTGAAATCACCGTGTATGAAGACCGTTCATTCACCTTCATCACCAAGACCCCTCCAGCAGCAGAGCTGATCAAGAAGGCTGCTGGCGTTGCCAAGGGTTCGGCTACCCCGCACACCGTCAAGGTTGCCAAGCTGTCCCAGGCTCAGGTTGAAGAAATCGCCACCACCAAGATGGCTGACCTCAACGCCAACGACTTGGCTGCCGCCTCGTTGATCATCGCCGGTACCGCCCGTTCCATGGGCATCACCGTCGAAGGCTAATTTTTAGCTTTTCGTAGTTCACTTCGGTGACTGCAACAAAGAATTTAATCTAAGGCGAGCAGGGAACACCCTGTCCGCCCGTGGCAGGACCGGGCGCGGTCCATATGACCACGACTGCATAAGGAGATAACGCAGATGGCAAAGCGCAGCAAAGCATACGTAGCCGCCGCGGCCAAGATCGAGGCTGACAAGTTCTACGATCCAACCGAGGCAATTGTCCTGGCTAAGGAAATCGCAGGCGAAAAGACTAACTCCACCGTTGAGGTAGCTTTCCGTTTGAGCGTTGACCCACGCAAGGCTGACCAGATGGTTCGCGGTACCGTGAACCTTCCACACGGCACCGGTAAGACCGCCCGCGTGGTTGTCTTTGCCAATGGCGACAAGGCCGAAGCTGCAATCGCAGCCGGCGCCGACTTCGTTGGCTCGGACGACCTGATCGAAAAGATCCAGGGCGGCTGGACCGACTTCGACTCGGCCGTGGCAACCCCAGACCTCATGGGTAAGGTTGGCCGCTTGGGTAAGATCTTGGGTCCTCGTAACCTGATGCCAAACCCTAAGACCGGCACCGTGACCATGGATGTCGCCAAGGCTGTTAATGACATCAAGGGTGGCAAGATCGACTTCCGCGTCGACAAGCACGCCAACCTTCACTTCATCATCGGCAAGGCTTCGTTCGAAGCCAAGCAGCTGACCGAGAACTACGCAGCAGCTCTGGAAGAAGTACTTCGCTTGAAGCCTTCCTCCTCGAAGGGTCGCTACATCTCGAAGGCAACCGTTTCGACCACCTTCGGTCCAGGCATCCCTGTTGATTCGAACGTAACTCGCATCGAGGCCTAAAGCCCAACGAGCGCTAAAACCGCGGGACTGACCAGAGAGATCTGGTCCGTCCCGCGGTTTTTGTTTTCGCTCTCCATGGTTTCCTAGACAGGCTAACAAGTCGCCTGAAGGCCTAGTCAAAAGCTTGTTCAACGTCCGCGCTTGGCGAATTGCAAAGGTGGAGGCAGTCACGGAAACCGCTCACTATTTGTTCTGCTGTTTCGCAGCTAGACTGCCAGGGAAACCCGAGCTGACTAGATGGTATTCATCTGGTGATAGCTATTGGGTGCCAAATATGTGAATTCCCTGTACTGTCGCCGTTATCTGCCTGTGATCTGTTCCGTAGTCGCAATGAGTAGTGATAAGCTTAAATGACCGACTTGATCGGCGGTTTCTACATGGGCCCCCCAAGACCATGTAGAAGCCGGATACGGAAGTTTCCCCAAAACTTTCGTGTCGACAAGTAGCCTGTTGTCAGCGTCCCCCAAGTGCTGACCTCAGGCCTTGTCATTTTAACGGCCATTGAGTGATTCGAATCATGCCCGCCTTGGCGCCATTGGATTTGGAAGTTGCTGCCTTGGCCGTTTAGACTAGATGTACCGAAGACCGTCGGCCGAGTGCATGCTTGCATAAACTCCTAAGAGCTCGAAAGAGCGGCCAACGCAGGTTTCATAGATTTGTTTTGACTTGAATTAGTTGAAATGCCCTGTGCTCCTGCGCGGGGCCTTTTTTATGGGCTCCGCCGGTTATGAAACGGTACCGAACAAATCCCCGGAAGGAGTGTTATGGCAACGCCTACCAAGACTGTAGCGATTGAAGAAATCACTGCAGACTTCAAGGAATCAACTGCGGCTGTCTTGACTGAATACCGTGGGCTTACCGTTGCACAGCTCAAGGAACTTCGCCGCTCACTTGGTCAGGAGACCAAGTACGCAGTTGTGAAGAACACCTTGACCGCTATCGCAGCGAAGGAAGTTGGCATCGATGCATTCGATGGTCAGCTTTCCGGTCCGACTGCAATCGCCTTCATTAAGGGTGACGCAGTTGCTGCCGCAAAGAGCCTCACGGAATTTGCCAAGGCTAACGAGAAGCTTGTCGTCAAGTCCGGCTTCTTCGAGGGCAAGGCCCTTGATAAGGCTGGCATCGCTGCTTTGGCAGCTTTGGAATCCCGCGAAACTCAGCTCACTCGCGTTGCTGCAGTACTGCAGGCTCCGGCCGCCGCAGCTGTACGCGTGGTGGACGCTTTGCGTCTGAAGCTAGAAGAGGACGGCGGCGCTGCTGCCGAGGAAGCTCCGGCAGAAGCCTAAGCTTTCGCGACTCTCTCGCATCGTAAACCCAATTCATAGGCCCCAGGGCCAAAATCGAAAGGACGCCGACCATGGCGAAGCTCAGCACTGAAGAGCTGCTTTCAGCATTCAAGGAAATGACCATCATCGAGCTCTCCGAGTTCGTGAAGGAATTCGAGGAGACCTTCGAGGTTTCCGCAGCTGCTGTTGCAGTTGCAGGCCCAGCAGCCGGTGGCGAAGCCGCAGCTGAAGAGCAGACCGAATTCGACGTTATCCTCGAGTCGGCTGGCGACAAGAAGATCGCAGTCATCAAGGAAGTTCGTGCATTGACTTCCCTCGGCCTGAAGGAAGCCAAGGAGCTCGTTGACGCTGCTCCAAAGGCTGTTCTCGAAGGTGCCGCAAAGGACGCTGCTGAGAAGGCAAAGGAAGCTCTCGAAGCTGCCGGCGCAACCGTCTCGGTTAAGTAGTAAGTTCAGCGGTCACTCGCAACTTATTACCAAAGGGTTCATGGACTTCGTGTCCATGGGCCCTTTGGTCGTTAACGTGAAAAAATCTCGTATCACAACTTTATAAGTTTATAACGTTTCTATTAACAGGGTTTATTCAAGTTCATTGTTTACAGTGAATAGGTGTCGAAAACCGAAACGCAAGAATCCAAGAAGACGGGTGCACGGCTAGGCTTACTAGACGCGCTGCGCATTAGCGCTGCCTTGATCGTTGTGCTCTACCACTACACAACCTGGGGGCATAGCCACTGGGGTGTCAAAGCGCCAGAAGCTTGGCCTGTCTTATCAGAGTTCACTCGGTATGGCTCGATCGGCGTACAGCTTTTCTTCCTGATCTCCGGATTCGTGATCCTGATGTCTGTCCAGGGGAAAAACATCATCCACTTCATCGGATCGAGACTTGGCCGGCTATATCCGGCCTATTGGTTGGCCGTCATTGCGGCGGCGATTCTGACCTTCAAAATCTGGCCGGCTGAGAAGGACGGACGAAGCAGCGGGGATATCGTTCCAAACCTCACTATGGTCCAGCAGGGGATGGGCGTTCGGGATCTGGACGGCGTCTACTGGACGCTGTGGGTAGAATTCCGTTTCTACGTCCTGCTCGGATTGCTCCTGGTATTCGGACTGGTGAAGACCAAAAACATCATGTGGCTGGCGTTCATCTGGCCGGCTCTGGGAATCCTTTTGCATGTGGCCGAGATGCCCAAGCTGCAAGAGTGGTTTGCCGGTCAGTACGCGGCACAGTTTGCCGCGGGCATGGTCTTGTTCCTGATCTATCAGAACGGGCATACCCTCGGACGCTGGGCCTTAGTAGCATTCAACGCGGTAGTGTCCGCCTACTTCACTGGCCTCAAGGGAAGCTTTGACAGCGACTATCTTTCCGGCCTGACCGTGCCTGCATGGCATTTCTCGGTATTGGCAGTGCTGTGTATCGCGTTGCTGGCGCTCTGCGTGCTCACACCATTGAGGTCTGTCCAGGCTCGTTGGCTAGTCGTGGCAGGCTCACTGACCTACCCGCTGTACCTGTTCCACCAGCTCTGGGGCTGGTGGATCATTCACTCGCTGAGCGCCAGCTTGAACAAATATGTGCTCCTGGCGTTGACCATAAGCATCATGCTGATCGTGGCCTACCTCGTGGCCCGCTTCGTGGAGAAGCCAGTCGGGCTTTGGCTGCGAAACGAATCAATTAAGTCGCTCACCGCGCTCAATGGGTGGGCCAAGAAGCTTCCGAAACCAGCGGCAATATCTCCTACTCGGGAACGGAAATATCAGCAATCGTGGCATCAAATCCGGTAACCAAATCGCGCGGATGCACCAGCAAGCCGTGCTCCGGTTCGCCGCAGCCCAAGGCGATGACTTCCGGGACAGGTTCTTGGAAGACACTGGAATCAATGTAGAGCGGCAAAACCGTGTGCGAACCAAACGGAGTGATGGTGCCGTGCACATAACGGGTGACGTCATAAGCTATATCCGCCTCTGGCAGGGAAAGCTTGTTGACTCCAACCTCGGCTCGCAGCTTAGGCCAGCTCAATTTGCGACCACCTGGGATCAGCGCAAATAGATACGTGTCGTCGGAACGCTTGATGACTAGCGTTTTGAGCAGATGCGCGGGAATGACGCCCAGCAATTTAGCGGCTTCTTCGAGCGAGGAAGCCGCTTCACGCGGCACTATTTCGATCGAGATATCCCGGCGTGAAGCATCGAGGCTGACACGGGTGAGAGCTTCATTGACTTTTGACTGATGCATGTTCTTCACTCCTGGTTGTTCATTGCTGTTCTCTGGCGGGTTAGAGTTCGAGCCATGGCGTTCAGTGCCAGAATCTGGTCGTGTAACCCAACTGCTTTCTCCTCGAAGAGCTTTAGCCTTTCCCCGAGGCTAACTCATATTCATCACGATTTGGAGACATGGGGCGCATAAACGATCGGTACTAGCCAAAACAGCGAGCGGCGGGTGCCCCGCTGCTCGCTGTTTTGGACTTGTGATTATGTCGATTAGCTATGTACGTCCTGCGTCTCCAATGGATCGCTCTGCTGTTGGTCACCGTCATATTCATCGGTGCCGCCGGCCGGTACGGCTTTGCCTCGCACGAAGAACCAATAGCAAATTGCCAAGAGGGCTATCCAGGCGACGCCTGTGAGCAAGGCGCTGCGAGTCTGCGGAACGATGCCAATCATGATGATCACGAAGACCATGAACGCTACGGCAATGTAGCTTCCCAATGGCCACAGCGGTACCGGGAAAGCCGAGGGTGCAAGATTGTTCTGCATGATCTTGCGCTTCATCGCGATATGCGAAATCAGGATCATTAGCCAAACCACGACCGTCGCAAAGGTTGCTAGGGCTGCAATCAGGAAGAAAATCTGGTCCTTGAACCAAATGTTGAGCAGCACGCCGATCAGCAACGCACCGATCATTGACATCGACGTCACCCAGGGGACCCCGTTGGCGGTGGTCTTGGTAAATACTTGCGGTGCCTGTCCAAGCCGTGCCATCCCGTGGATCATGCGACCGGCGCCGAATATATCTGCGTTAATTGCCGACAAGGCCGCGGTAATCACAATGAAATTCAAAACGTGAGCCGCTGAGGAGAGCCCGATGCTTGAGAAAATCGAGACGAAGGGGCTTTCCTCGCCATTGATCGTGTTCCAAGGCTGGATGCTCATAATGACGCCCAGAGTCAGTATGTAAAACAGCAGAATACGTACGGGCACCGAATTGACCGCCTGCGGGATGACCTTTCGAGGATTCTGCGCTTCTCCGGCGGTAATGCCAATAACCTCGGTGCCACCGAATGCGAACATCACAATGGTGAAGGACATCAGTACGCCCCAGATGCCCTGGGGCATGAATCCGTCGTGTGCGAAGAGATTTGAGATCCCGGCGGCGCCTTCGCTTTGATTGCCAAGACCGAAGAGGATGACCAAGATTCCGCCGGCGATCATCGCGATGATCGCAACCACCTTGATCAGCGAAAACCAGAATTCCAGCTCGCCAAAAACCTTGACCGACAGCAGATTCACCGCTGCAATGAAGAAGACGACTGCGAGGATCCAAATCCAGCGTTCAACGTTGGGGAACCAGAAGCCCATATACACGCCAAAGGCTGTCACATCAGCTAAGGCGACGACGAACATTTCGAAGGTGTAGGTCCAACCGGTGGCGAAGCCGGCAAAACGTCCGACATACGTAGATGCGTAGCTGCCGAAGGACCCCGAGACCGGATTGCGAACCGCCATCTCGCCCAGCGCCCGCATGACCATGAAGACCACGGCGCCACCAACAAGATAAGCGAGCAGTACTGCCGGTCCAGCCATTTGTATGGCGCCTGCCGAGCCGTAAAACAGTCCCGTTCCAATTGCTGATCCTAGGGCAATGAATCGTATATGCCGAGTGCTCAAGCCTCGTTTGAGGCTCTGGGCTGGTTGACTGGTTCTCACTGCTCTCCTTGGAAAACTAGGGGATTCGAGCGGGAGCTGGAATATCGAATTCCTCGGCGTCCCCGTCGAGCTACCTGTCTATGTAATCGTGATCACAGGGTTGGTAGTAGGGACTTTTTAGATCAGCAGTCCGGAATTTCAGACGACACCAGGTTAAGCGTTTGTCGTTGCTGGAAAAGTGCGCCAGGCCAGAATCGTGACGCAAGCCGATACCGAGAACGCAGCCTCAATGGGTGCGGAAGGGCAGGGGAGCGGTCCCCGGATGCTTATAAAGGTGATTCGAAGGTGAGCCGCATGGGCCGTAAGGGTGGCCAAACCAGAAGCTGGAACGCCTGCTGTGAGTAACAACACAGAAAAATGCAATGGAGCCCATGGGGAAGCGAGCGTGTTCTGCGTGGTCGTGCTTCGAAGCCCCGGAGCAGATGATTATTTGCCAGTTCACGTGGGAAAACGCTGAGGCGTTGGGCGAACTGGGTTTGGCCGCGGTCGCCGCCGGGAGAGGGGTGCGCTTGCGAATTCCGGGAAATTTCCGGCGACCTAAAAAGGCGGCAAGAAACTATAGCACGAATCTCTCCGGCGGATATCGACAAGCTTAAAATACTCCGGTAGAGTAGAAATTTGCGCCATACCTGTTTGCGCGCGGCCTTCATATAGCGGTGGGTTCGCGTCGTCACAAGAGGGCTTGTCCTATGACAGGCACCTTAGCACGGTTGGCGTTCGGAAACCTGACGGTCTTTGGAAGGATCCATCTTGGTCGCCTCGAGCAACCCTAACAACCAAACCGCTAGTTCGGCTCGCGATGCTGCATACGCTGGCCGACTTTCTTTTGCAAAGATTCACGAACCCCTTGAAGTGCCTAACCTGCTGGCATTGCAGACTGAGAGCTTTGACCGCCTCATCGGCAATGAACTCTGGAAGGCTCGCCTAGCCAAGGCCGAAGCCGCTGGTGACACCAGCGTGCCAGACACCTCGGGCTTGGCTGAAATCTTCGAGGAGATTTCCCCGATCGAAGACTTCCAGGACACTATGTCCTTGAGCTTCTCCGATCCGGAATTCGCTGACCCAAAGTACTCCATCGCTGAGTGCAAGGATCGCGACGCCACTTACGCGGCACCGCTGTATGTCAAGGCCGAGTTCATGAACAATGAAACCGGCGAGATCAAGCAGCAGACCGTCTTCATGGGCGATTTCCCACTGATGTCCGACAAGGGCACCTTCGTCATCAACGGCACCGAGCGTGTTGTTGTGTCGCAGCTGGTCCGTTCCCCTGGTGCGTACTTTGAGTCCGCTCCGGACAAGACCAGTGACAAGACCATCTACTCCTCGCGAATCATTCCTTCGCGCGGCGCCTGGTTCGAGCTGGAAATCGACAAGCGCGACCAGATCGGTGTGCGCCTGGACCGCAAGCGCAAGCAGTCGGTCACCGTGTTGCTCAAGGCCCTTGGCTGGAGCGAAGAGAAGATCCTGTCCGAGTTCGGTCAGTACGACTCGATGCGTGCCACCTTGGAAAAGGACAACATCAAGGACCAGAACGAAGCATTGCTGGATATCTACCGCAAGCTGCGTCCGGGCGAGCCGCCAACGGTTGATGCCGCACAGGGTCTGCTGCGCAACATGTACTTCGAGCCAAAGCGCTACGACCTGGCCAAGGTCGGTCGTTACAAGATCAACCGCAAGCTGGGTGTCGAGACTCCGGTTGACGCCGAGAGCCCTGCGGTGCTGTCGGTAGACGACATTGTCGCCATGATCCGCTACCTCGTTGCATTGCACGCAGGCGAGAAGACCATCTCCGGCACCCGCAAGGGCGAGATCGTCGACGTATCGGTTAACGTGGACGACATCGACCACTTCGGCAACCGTCGTATCCGCGCCGTGGGCGAGCTGATCGAGAACCAGATCCGCACCGGTCTTTCGCGTATGGAGCGTGTTGTGCGCGAGCGCATGACCACCCAGGACGTCGAGGCGATCACCCCGCAGACGCTGATCAACATCCGCCCGGTGGTAGCTGCCATCAAGGAGTTCTTCGGTACTTCGCAGCTCTCGCAGTTCATGGACCAGAACAACCCGCTAGCCGGCCTGACCCACAAGCGCCGCTTGTCGGCACTGGGCCCAGGCGGTCTGTCCCGTGACCGCGCAGGCATGGAAGTTCGCGACGTTCACCCGTCCCACTACGGACGTATGTGCCCAATTGAAACTCCCGAAGGCCCGAACATTGGCCTGATCGGTTCGTTGGCTACCTACGGCCGGATCAACTCCTTCGGCTTCATCGAAACCCCTTACCGCAAGGTAGTGGACGGCGTTGTCTCCAACGAGGTCGAGTACCTGACCGCAGATGACGAGCTGCAGCACTTCATCGCACAGGCCAACGCTCCGCTGGGCGAAGACGGCCGCTTCGAAGAAGATGCCGTGTTGGTCCGTGAAAAGGGCGGTGGCGGCGAGCCCGTCATCGTTGAGCCGAGCGAAGTGACCTTCATGGACGTTTCGCCACGCCAGATGGTGTCGGTTGCCACCGCACTGATTCCGTTCCTCGAGCACGATGACGCGAACCGCGCACTGATGGGCGCCAACATGCAGCGCCAGGCTGTGCCGCTGTTGGCCTCCGAATCGCCACTGGTTGGTACCGGCATGGAGAAGTACGCCGCTATCGACGCCGGCGATTCCGTGGTCGCCCTGAAGCCAGGTGTTGTCACCGAGGTTTCCGCGGACCTGGTTGTTGTCATGAACGATGACGGCACCGAGTCGATGTACCCGATCATGAAGTTCGCACGCTCGAACCAGGGCAACGCGTACAACCAGCGCGTGCTGGTCACCGAGGGCGATCGCCTGGAATTCCAGTCGATCATCGCCGACGGTCCTTCGACCGACAAGGGCGAGCTTTCCCTGGGTAAGAACCTGCTCGTGGCATTCATGTCATGGGAAGGGCACAACTTCGAGGATGCGATCATCCTTTCGCAGCGCATGATCTTCGAGGACGTGCTCACCTCGATTCACATCGAAGAGCACGAAGTCGATGCCCGCGACACCAAGCTTGGTGCCGAGGAAATCACCCGCGATATCCCGAACGTGTCCGAGGACATCCTCTCCCAGCTTGATGACCGCGGCATCGTGTACATCGGCGCCGAGGTTGAAGCAGGCGACGTCCTGGTAGGCCGTGTCACTCCTAAGGGCGAGACCGAGCTGACCCCGGAAGAGCGCCTGCTGCGCGCGATCTTCGGTGAGAAGTCCCGCGAAGTGCGCGATACCTCGCTGAAGGTGCCGCACGGCGAGTCCGGTACCGTCATCGGCGTGCGCATCTTCGATCGCGACAACGATGATGACCTGTCCCCAGGCGTGAACCAGCTAGTCCGCGTGTACGTGGCACAGAAGCGCAAGATCACCAACGGTGACAAGCTTGCCGGCCGTCACGGCAACAAGGGCGTTATCTCCAAAATTCTGCCACTTGAGGATATGCCTTTCCTCGAGGACGGAACCGCGGTTGACGTCGTGTTGAACCCACTGGGTGTGCCAGGTCGAATGAACGTCGGCCAGGTTATGGAAATCCACCTGGGTTGGGCTGCCAAGCAGGGCTGGAATATCGAGAACGAGCCGGCTTGGGTGCGAAACCTGCCTAACCTGCCTCGCCAGTCCGGTCCGACCACCGTGTCCACCCCGGTCTTCGACGGTGCCTCGGAAGAGGAAATCCGCGGAATCCTGGATTCGACGAACGTCACTCGTGACGGCGACCGTCTGATCGGCAACACCGGTAAGACCCGTCTGTTCGACGGTCGTTCCGGCGAGCCATTCCCGGATCCGGTATCCGTTGGCTACATGTACATCTTGAAGCTTCACCACCTGGTGGACGACAAGATCCACGCACGTTCCACCGGTCCATACTCCATGATTACCCAGCAGCCACTTGGTGGTAAGGCCCAGTTCGGTGGCCAGCGCTTCGGTGAGATGGAAGTTTGGGCCCTGGAAGCTTACGGCGCCGCTTACACCCTGCAGGAACTTCTGACCATCAAGTCGGATGATATCCACGGTCGTGTGAAGGTCTACGAAGCCATCGTCAAGGGCGAGAACGTTCCGGAGCCAGGTGTTCCAGAGTCGTTCAAGGTGCTCATCAAGGAAATGCAGTCGTTGTGCTTGAACGTTGAGGTACTTGGTACCGACGGCAACACTATCGAAATGCGTGAATCGGACGAGGAATCGTTCCGTGCAGCGGAAGAGCTGGGCATCGACCTTTCCCGGTCGGAGCCAAACTCCGTAGAGGAGGTCTAGGTTCCACCGCTGCCTTGAGCGGCCCGCGGGCCCAGCGAGCGTAGCGGCTCACCAAGACTTACTTATTCGTATCGACTTCAGACACCAAAGAAGAGAGAAAAGGACCCTATGTCCAGCGATTCCTCATTCGGCCTCATGCGCATTGGCCTTGCTACCGCAGAAGAAATTCGCGGTTGGAGCTACGGCGAAGTCAAGAAGCCGGAAACCATTAACTACCGCACCCTGAAGCCAGAGAAGGACGGACTTTTCTGCGAAAAGATCTTCGGCCCTTCCCGGGACTGGGAATGCTACTGCGGTAAGTACAAGCGCGTACGTTTCAAGGGCATCATCTGTGAGCGTTGTGGCGTCGAGGTGACCCGCGCTAACGTTCGTCGTGAGCGCATGGGACACATCGAGCTTGCCGCTCCAGTGACCCACATCTGGTACTTCAAGGGCGTTCCATCGCGTTTGGGCTACCTGCTGGATCTGGCTCCGAAGGACCTCGAAAAGGTCATTTACTTCGCTGCCTACATGATCACCAGCGTCAACGAAGAGCGTCGCCACGCCGAATTGCCTAACCTGCAGGCCCAGCATGATCTGGAACTGCGCAACCTGGCAAACAACGCGGAAGCCGACAAGAAGGCCATTGCCGCCGAGCTCGAAACCGAGCTTGAGCGCATGGAGGCCGACGGTGCCAAGGGCGCCGAGCTGAACAAGGCTCGCACCCTGGCAGAGAAGACCGTGCTGCAGATCGACAAGCGCGCGAAGCTCGAAGCAGAGCGCCTGCGTGCGGTCTGGGAACGCTTCAAGGGCCTGAAGGTCGCTGACCTTGAGGGCGATGAAGGCCTGTACCGCACCATGCGTGAGAAGTACGGACTGTTCTTCGAAGGCTCCATGGGTGCAGAATCGATCCAGAAGCGCCTGCAGAACTTTGACCTTGCCGGCGAAGCCGAACTGCTCAAGAAGATCATCGACGAGGGCAAGGGCCAGAAGAAGGCCCGCGCACTGAAGCGCCTGAAGGTGGTTAACGCCTTCCTGGTCAACCAGAACTCGCCAGAGGGCATGGTGCTGGATTCCGTTCCGGTGATCCCGCCAGAGCTGCGTCCGATGGTTCAGCTCGACGGTGGCCGTTTCGCCACCTCGGACCTGAACGACCTGTACCGCCGCGTGATCAACCGCAACAACCGCCTGAAGCGCCTGCTGGATCTCGGTGCTCCCGAGATCATCGTGAACAACGAAAAGCGCATGCTCCAGGAAGCTGTTGACTCGCTGTTCGACAACGGTCGTCGTGGCCGTCCGGTCACCGGACCGGGTAACCGCCCGCTGAAGTCCCTGAGCGACATGCTCAAGGGCAAGCAGGGTCGTTTCCGTCAGAACCTGCTCGGCAAGCGTGTTGACTACTCGGGCCGTTCGGTCATCGTGGTTGGTCCGCAGCTGAAGCTGCACCAGTGTGGTCTGCCTAAGCAGATGGCCCTGGAGCTCTTCAAGCCGTTCGTGATGAAGCGCCTGGTTGACCTCAACCACGCACAGAACATCAAGAGCGCCAAGCGCATGGTTGAGCGTTACCGCCCACAGGTTTGGGATGTTCTCGAAGAGATCATCACCGAGCACCCGGTACTGCTGAACCGTGCACCTACCCTGCACCGTTTGGGCATCCAGGCGTTCGAACCTCAGCTGGTCGAGGGCAAGGCATTGCAGCTGCACCCACTGGTTTGTGCTGCCTTCAACGCCGACTTCGACGGTGACCAGATGGCAGTTCACCTGCCGCTGAGCCCAGAAGCCCAGGCCGAAGCGCGCATCCTGATGTTGTCCTCGCACAACATCTTGAAGCCTTCGGACGGCCGCCCGGTGGCACTTCCTTCGCAGGATATGATCATCGGTCTGCACCACCTGACTACCAAGCGCGCTACCGAAGCCGGTGCCGGACGCACCTTCACCTCGGTTGCCGAAGCCATTATGGCAATGGACCTGCGTGAGCTGCACCTGAACGCACCGGTCAAGATTCGCGTACCGAACTTCGTTCCTTCCGAGGAGCAGCCAGCTCCGGAAGGCTGGGAGCCAGGCACCGATGCGCTCTTGGAGACCTCGCTGGGCCAGGTGTTGTTCAACGACACCCTGCCAGCGGACTACCCATGGGTTGCACACGTGACCGGCAAGGATGCGCTTTCGGAGATCGTCAACGATCTGGCCGAGCGCTACCCGAAGATCACCGCCGCCGAAACCCTGGACAACCTGAAGGATGCCGGTTTCTACTGGGCAACCCGCTCGGGCGTCACCGTGGCAATCTCGGATATTACCTCGAATATGGACAAGGCAGCCATCCTTGCTCCTTACGAGGTTCGTGCCGCGAAGGTTCAGGCTTCGTTCGATAAGGGCTTGATTGCCGATACCGAACGCCGCCAGGACCTGATCGACATCTGGACCAAGGCTACCGATGAGGTTGCCGAGGCGATGAAGAACGGCATGGAAGAGCTGAACACCATTAACCGCATGGTGACTTCCAAGGCTCGTGGTAACTACCTGCAACTGCGGCAGATCGCCGGTATTCGTGGTCTGGTGTCCAACCCTAAGGGTGAAATTATTCCTCGCCCGATCAAGTCTTCGTACCGCGAAGGCCTGTCGGTTCTGGAGTACTTCATCGCGACCCACGGTGCCCGTAAGGGTCTGGCCGATACCGCGTTGAAGACCGCTAACTCGGGTTACCTGACCCGTCGTCTGGTGGACGTTTCACAGGACGTTATCGTGCGCGAAGAAGACTGTGGCACCCGCCGCGGCCTGACCGTGCCGATCGCCAACAACTCCGTTGGTGTGCGCATGATGCACGAAACCGTCGAGAACTCGGCTTACACCCGCACTCTGGCCACCGAGGCCAAGGACGCGGACGGCAACGTGCTGGCAGCAGCCGGCGCCGATGTGGGCGACGTGCTCATCGACCAGCTGTACGCAGCCGGCGTCGATGAGATCCGTGTCCGCTCCGTGCTGACCTGTGATTCGGCCGTGGGAACCTGTGCTCTGTGCTACGGTCGCTCGCTGGCCAGCGGCAAGACCGTGGACATCGGCGAGGCCGTGGGCATTATCGCCGCACAGTCCATCGGTGAGCCTGGTACCCAGCTGACCATGCGTACCTTCCACACCGGTGGTGTCGCATCGGCTGACGATATTACCCAGGGTCTGCCTCGTATCCAGGAACTGTTCGAAGCCCGTACCCCTAAGGGTGTGGCTCCGATGTCCGAGGTCACCGGTCGCGTGTCGATCGAGGACGACGAGAAGCAGCTGCGCGTTGTCGTCACTCCAGACAACGGCGACGAGAAGCAGGCCTACCCGGTTCTGCGTCGTGCTCGCCTGTTGGTTGAAGAGGGCGAAAGCATCGTCGCCGGTACTCAGCTCACCAGCGGTACCTTGGATCCGAAGCAGGTTCTTCGAGTCCTCGGCCCACGTGAAGCTCAGAAGTTCTTGGTCCGTGAGGTCCAGGACGTGTACCAGTCCCAGGGTGTAGGCATCCACGATAAGCACGTGGAAGTCATCGTCCGCCAGATGCTGCGTCGCGTCACCGTCATCGAATCCGGCGAAACCGACTTGCTTCCGGGCGAGCTGGCCGACCGTTCGCGCTTCACCGCTGCGAACAAGAAGGCAGTCACCGAGGGCAAGCGCCCGGCCGCCGGTCGTGACGAGATGATGGGTATTACCAAGGCATCGCTTGCCACCGATTCATGGCTGTCGGCTGCTTCCTTCCAGGAAACCACCCGCGTCCTGACTCAGGCTGCGATGGAAGGCAAGTCGGATCCATTGCTGGGTCTGAAGGAGAACGTGATCATCGGTAAGTTGATCCCGGCCGGTACCGGCTTGGATCGCTACACCCAGATCAATGTCGAGCCAACCGACGAAGCAAAGGCAACTTTGTTCACCGGTTCTTCGGCCTTCTCTTCGGGCCTGTACGACGATGCGCTGGAGGGCAACCTTTCGCCAGAGTTCCAGGCCATCTCGATGGACGACTACGACCACGGTTCGGACTTCCGCTAAACACGGATTCTGACTAGTTAGTCAAAACGCCCGCCACACGCTTTTGCGTGTGGCGGGCGTTTCCTCGTTTAATTGTGGTGCCAACACCAGGATTCGTGGTTAGGATGACTGACATGAACCTTGAGAGCTACGAGTCGTCCCTGCCAGCTGAGCGCAGAGAAGTACTGAGCAGGCTCAGTGCCAAAGCATCCCAGCTGGCGGTGCTGCATCCGGACATTGCCGATTTTGTTTTTGTTCCCGGATACAAGCACCCTACGTGGGAAGACGGCCAAGGCGTGTTATGGCGGGCGATAGAGCAGATGATGCTGGTGTCTCCTGCTGGGGATGACGAATTGCCGATCATCTGGATCGGTTACGACGTGGCACTAAAATTAACCAATAAGCGGCAAGCGCAGGGATTCTTGGTCACGGACCGGCGACTGATCGTGAAGGACACCATGGATCTGGTGTTTAGCAAGGGTGAGGAACGGCAGTACCCGCTCTACGTGGGACCGAACGGTATCGCGGGGTCTGCCGCCACTATCGCTTCGGAGGCGATCAAAGGCTACGACTGGGATGATGCCAGGTCGCTAGCTGATGAACAGAACTCCGAATCGTTCGGTCAGTTGCTTGTCAGCATCATCACCATGATTCTTGAAACGCTCACGAGTACCGGGAGTGAGGTAGCCAGCGAAGCTCCGGGGACCGCAAGCGACATTCGTGGGCGGGTGAAAGAGCTGGGTCTGGGCACTGAGGTGAAATACGCAGACGATAAGAAGTACGCCAAGCATTTCGCCAAATTTGCAAAGAAGATGCCATTGGATGCGGGGGAGCGGGTTCTGGCCTCGTTCAGTGACGGTACGCTCGCTGGTGTATATGGCCTGATGCTCACCGACCGGAATCTGAGAAGTCGGGACCTGAAGGAAGATCCGCTATGCACGGCGCGTTCTGCGATAGATGTTGCCGCCGTGCGGGTGGTTCCGGAGAGTAAGTACAAGATCATTGTTGCCGCCGGCGAGGTACACGATGCGCCGGGGCATTTGAGCACCAACGCTTCTGCAGCGTTGGTGACACTCATACAAGAATGGGCGGATCAACGAATCGACTAGTCTTGTTCGCTTCTTGGCTCCAGATCTCTGGTCGCTAACGTCATCGCGGGCTTAGGCCTGACTTAGAAGAGCGGGCGTTCCATTTAAGCAGGGTCCAATTAGAGGATAGATCAGTGGGGGAATAGTCTACTAAAGATGATTTGCCGCAAACTACGCTGCTAGATTCACCCCGTGGTCACCTGCGGTATCGCCGCCGTTCAGCTTGGCTCGATAGGATCAGTGCATTGGTGAGATAGCTTACGGAAACTAGAGCGATGGCGGTTTAATGCTAGACTGAGATCAATTGTTTTAGGTGTGGCAAAATGGACTCGGTCCGGGTTGCGGGCAGGTTGCGCAACAAATGCCACACTTTCGCACGCCTAGGGACTTTCCGTTCCTGTTGGCCGCAAAGCAAGCAGCTAGCTCCACAACTTCGCAGATTCTGTTCGGTTGTGGTGCCGACAAACTTAGACAATGGAAGGACACGAAAGTGCCTACTATTCAGCAGCTGGTCCGTAAGGGCCGCTCGCCTAAGGTCGTCAAGACCAAGGCTCCTGCCCTCAAGGGCAACCCAATGCGTCGTGGCGTATGCACCCGTGTGTACACCACCACCCCGAAGAAGCCTAACTCGGCTCTGCGTAAGGTCGCACGTGTGCGCCTTGCCGGTGGCATCGAAGTTACCGCTTACATTCCAGGTGTCGGACACAACCTGCAGGAACACTCCATCGTGCTCGTTCGCGGTGGTCGTGTAAAGGACCTCCCAGGTGTTCGTTACAAGATTGTACGTGGTGCTCTTGATACTCAGGGTGTTAAGGGTCGTAAGCAGGCTCGTTCCAGCTACGGCGCGAAGAAGGATGGTAAGTAATGCCTCGTAAGGGTCCGGCGCCAAAGCGCCCACTAGTTTCTGATCCGGTCTTCGAATCCCCATTGGTCACTCAGCTGATCAACAAGGTTCTCGTCGACGGCAAGAAGTCCACTGCAGAGCGCATTGTTTACGGTGCACTCGAAGGTGCGGCCGCAAAGTCCGGCACCGACGCTGTGACGACTCTCAAGAAGGCCATGGATAACATCCGCCCGGCCCTCGAGGTTCGTTCACGCCGTGTTGGTGGCGCTACTTACCAGGTTCCCGTCGAGGTCAAGCCAGGCCGCGCAACCGCACTTGCACTGCGCTGGTTGGTTGGCTACTCGAAGGCTCGCCGCGAGAAGACCATGATCGAGCGTTTGATGAACGAGATCTTGGATGCATCGAACGGTCTGGGTGCCGCTGTGAAGCGTCGCGAAGACACTCACAAGATGGCCGAGTCCAACAAGGCCTTCGCCCATTACCGCTGGTAAGAACCGCTTGGAATTGCTGGGTGTCAAAAGGCACCCAGCCAATCCTAGCCTCACCTTTTAGGGAGACAACGTGGCACAGGACGTGCTTACTGACCTGAATAAGGTCCGAAATATCGGCATCATGGCACACATCGATGCTGGTAAGACCACTACTACTGAGCGCATCCTGTTCTACACGGGTGTGAATCACAAGCTCGGTGAGACCCACGACGGTGCGTCGACCACCGACTGGATGGAGCAGGAAAAGGAACGCGGTATCACCATTACCTCCGCGGCCGTGACCTGTTTCTGGAACAACAACCAGATCAACATCATCGACACCCCTGGCCACGTTGACTTCACCGTTGAGGTGGAGCGCTCGCTGCGCGTGCTCGATGGCGCCGTTGCCGTGTTCGATGGCAAGGAAGGCGTTGAGCCTCAGTCTGAGACCGTTTGGCGTCAGGCTGACAAGTACAACGTTCCACGCATCTGCTTCGTCAACAAGATGGACAAGATGGGTGCAGACTTCTACTTCACCGTAGATACCATCGTCAAGCGCTTGGGTGCCAAGCCATTGGTGATGCAGCTGCCTATCGGTTCCGAGCACGAATTCATCGGCGTCGTCGACTTGATGACCATGAAGGCATTCGTCTGGGAAGGCGACTCCAAGGGTGACGTCACCATGGGTGCCGCCTACGAGACTCGCGAAATTCCTGCAGATATGCTGGAAAAGGCCAACGAGTACCGCGCCAAGCTGGTTGAGGATGTCGCCGAGGGCTCTGACGAGCTCATGGAGAAGTTCCTCGAAGGCGAAGAGATCAGCAATGACGAGCTCAAGGCCGGCATTCGCAAGATGGTCATCAACTCGGAGATCTACCCGGTCTACTGTGGTTCGGCCTTCAAGAACCGCGGCGTGCAGCCAATGCTCGACGCAGTGATCGACTTCCTGCCAAACCCAATGGATGTTGGCGTGACTATCGGCCACGATCCAAAGGACGAAGAAGTTGAGCTCACTCGCGAGCCTACCGAGGATGCACCATTCTCGGCACTGGCTTTCAAGATTGCCGCTCACCCATTCTTCGGCCAGCTGAACTTCATCCGCGTTTACTCGGGCAAGGCAACTTCAGGTACTCAGTTGCTGAACTCGACGAAGCAGAAGAAGGAACGCGTTGGCAAGCTCTTCCAGATGCACGCCAACAAGGAACAGCCTGTTGAAGAGATCCACGCAGGTCACATCTACGCCGTGATCGGCCTGAAGGATACCACCACCGGTGATACCCTTTGCGATCCAGCGAACCCGATCGTGCTTGAGTCGATGTCGTTCCCAGCACCAGTGATCTTCGTGGCCATCGAGCCTAAGACCAAGGGTGACCAGGAAAAGCTGTCGACCGCTATCCAGAAGCTGTCTGCGGAAGATCCAACCTTCACCGTTTCGTTGAACGACGACACCGGCCAGACCGAAATCGGCGGCATGGGCGAGCTTCACCTGGATATCCTGGTGGACCGCATGAAGCGCGAATTCCGCGTGGAAGCCAACGTTGGTAAGCCACAGGTCGCATACCGCGAAACCATCAAGAAGGCTGTGGAGAAGGTTGACTTCACCCACAAGAAGCAGACCGGTGGTTCGGGCCAGTTCGCAAAGGTCCAGGTATCGTTCGAACCTCTAGAGGTTGTCGACGGAGTTACCTACGAGTTCAAGAACGCCGTCACCGGTGGTCGTATCCCTCGTGAGTACATCCCATCCATCGACGCCGGTATCCAGGACGCCATGCAGTACGGCATCCTTGCTGGTTACCAGATGGTCGGCGTGAAGGCTACCGTCATCGACGGTGCTTACCACGACGTTGACTCCTCGGAAATGGCGTTCAAGATCGCTGGCTCACAGGTATTCAAGGAAGGCGCACGCCGCGCTAACCCAATCCTGCTTGAACCACTGATGAGCGTCGAAGTTCGTACCCCGGAAGAGTACATGGGCGACGTTATCGGCGACCTGAACTCCCGCCGTGGCTCGATCACCGAGATGTCCGATGCAGCTGGCGTGAAGGTTATCAATGCCCACGTGCCACTGTCGGAGATGTTCGGTTACATTGGTGATCTGCGGTCCAAGACCCAGGGTCGTGCAGTGTACTCGATGACCTTCCACAGCTACTCTGAGGTCCCGAAGGCAGTTGCCGAAGAGATCATCCAGAAGGCCCGCGGCGAGTAATCGTCCAGGAAGCAAACTTGGCCGTGACCCCGCCAGTGTGGGGGAGTGGCCGATCGCGAAGCCGGCTTTATTGCCAATGAAGCCGGCCTCGCAAACGGCCAACGAGGGATTTGCATCACATGCAGGACCCGCGCAGGACCGAAATTTTCGTAAATATCCAAGCCCCCAGTAGACTGATTCCAGTTCGTTTGCGAATCGCGCAAACGAAAGTAAGTCTTCTGTAAAACGTTTCTAGGAGGAACCTGTGGCAAAGGCAAAGTTCGAGCGGACCAAGCCGCACGTCAACATCGGCACCATTGGTCACGTTGACCACGGTAAGACCACGTTGACCGCCGCCATCTCCAAGGTACTTGCTGAAAAGTACCCTGATCTCAACGAGCAGCGCGACTTCGCGTCGGTTGACTCGGCGCCAGAAGAGCGCCAGCGCGGTATTACCATCAATATCTCGCACGTTGAGTACCAGACCGAGACCCGTCACTACGCACACGTTGACGCTCCAGGCCACGCTGACTATGTCAAGAACATGATCACCGGTGCGGCTCAGATGGACGGCGCAATCCTCGTGGTTGCTGCTACCGACGGCCCGATGGCTCAGACCCGCGAGCACGTTCTGCTGGCCCGCCAGGTTGGCGTGCCAACACTGATGGTTGCACTGAACAAGTCCGACATGGTTGAGGACGAGGAGCTCCTTGAGCTCGTCGAAATGGAAGTTCGCGAACTTCTCTCCTCGCAGGGCTTCGATGGCGACGATGCACCAGTTATCCGCGTTTCGGGCCTGAAGGCTCTGGAAGGCGATGCTGAGTGGACCAAGTCCATCGAGGAACTGATGGATGCTGTCGATACCTACATCCCGAACCCAGTTCGTGATCGCGATCGTCCATTCCTGATGCCAATCGAAGACGTCTTCACCATCACCGGTCGCGGTACCGTTGTGACCGGTCGCGCCGAGCGTGGCACCCTGAAGATCAACTCGGAGGTCGAAGTTGTCGGCATCCGTCCGATCCAGAAGACCACCGTTACCGGTATCGAGATGTTCCACAAGCAGCTCGACGAAGCATGGGCCGGCGAGAACTGTGGCCTGCTGCTTCGCGGTCTGAAGCGCGACGATGTCGAGCGTGGCCAGGTTATCGTAGCCCCAGGCTCGATCACCCCACACACCGGCTTCGATGCCAACGTCTACATCCTGTCGAAGGACGAAGGCGGACGTCACAACCCGTTCTACTCGAACTACCGTCCGCAGTTCTACTTCCGCACCACCGACGTGACCGGCGTCATCACCCTCCCAGAGGGCACCGAGATGGTCATGCCAGGCGACAACACCGAAATGTCGGTTGAGCTGATTCAGCCAATCGCCATGGAAGATGGCCTCGGCTTCGCTATCCGTGAAGGCGGCCGCACCGTTGGTTCGGGCAAGGTCACCAAGATCACCAAGTAGTTCGCTGCTTAACTGATCTAGGCCTACTGGTCTGACAAAAAAGATCTCCACCACTTCTTCGGAAGGGGTGGAGATCTTTTTGCTTAACATCCGTGCGTTAAGTGCCAAGTATGTCAATACAGTGGTCTAATTGGATTGCGTGGATATCCCTCTGCGAGTTCATCGATCTAAGGTCGCGGCATGTTCTGGTTCATTTTGGTTCTCCTGCTCGTGGCAGCCAGCTTCTTCATAGGCTTTCGCGTTGGCCGCAGGAACCACGCGGTGAACTCCGAGGTTAAGCATCAAGCCTGGCAGGAAGGCTACAACGCCGCCACTAATTACGCGGCGCGTACCGCCCAGCAGCCGTCGGCGATGCCTTCGCGCACCCAGCAACCTTCCACGCACGTTCTGCCGCCACCGAGCCAAGAGGCGAGCACTTGGCCCCTGGGTGCCCCGGTGGCGAACCCCTCTGCACAGGTCTATGCGCGGCCGCCGGTCCAAGCACCCGCAGCGCCTGTCCGCCCGGTGAAGCAGCTGACCCCGCGTGAACGAGAACTGCGCAATATCAACGTCACCCTCTACGTGGCCGCCCTGCTGATCGTGGCCGCCGGAGCCCTGTTCCTGAGTTTCGCATTACCGCCGCTGCCTAAGCTCATCGCCTTGTTCGCATTGGCCGCGGCCTTTTACGGGGGAGGACTCTATGTGCACGGCGCAAAGCAGAATCTCAAGCCTGCCGCCAGCGCCTTCGCCGGAACCGGATTGGCCTTATTGCCATTATCGGGAATCGCGACCTACCTGACGCTGTCGGTGTCAGCGGCAGTGGCGTGGCTGGTCTTCTCGGTGCTGGGCACCCTTGCCGTGGGTTTTGCCACCCTCCGTTTACGCTCCCGGGTACTAGCTTGGATTGCGGTCTTCGTATTGGTGTCCACCACCATGGCCTGCGCGGCCACGGTGCAACGCGGCATCTTGTTCTACCTGCTCTTCATACTGTTGCTCTCCCTGGTGTTGCTTGTCCTGGCCGTGCGCAGCGCAAAGGTTCGCTCCTCGCTCTTCTACTCGGCCGTGTCCGCCACCGCGCAGTTGCTGCCGCTGTTGGTGCTCGGCCTGGCATTAGTCATATGGACCACCTTGCATGCCCGCGACTTGGTGTGGGTGTTCTTCTTGGTGACAGCCCACCTGCTGCTCTCCATCAGATTGCTGGTGAGGTTCCGGCTGTATCGGCTCTACGCGGCACGCGTGAGCTTCATGCTGCTGATTTTCGCCACCTCAAATTATCTGGCCTGGGAACCAGGGACTACGTGGGTGCTCATCGCGCTTCTTTGGGCGGCGCAGGCCTTAGCGATCACGCATTATGCGCAAGGCTATCGCCGGCTTTTCACGGTGCCAGCCAACTGGTGGCGGGCCGAACGGATGCTGCTCTGGGCGCTGGTCTGCGCCTCAACGTTCGCGGTTATGCTCAATGCCACCGGAGAACTCATTCCTTGGTGGTATGCGGTGCTGTTGATTCCCGTGCTCCAGCTCTTCGCGGTTCCAGCCTTGGGCAAGCGAGGAAAGATTGAAGCAGTCGCCATCGTAGCGCTTGTCCTGCTGGCGATCACCGCCAGCGATTTGTTTGGCTGGCGGGTGTTGCCGGGGGTAGCCGTGGCTCTTGTGGGACTCACGCTCGCGATGCGCAGCGAAACGGATCGCCGCTGGCATCTGGCGCTAGACCAGACCCGGTGGATCGGGTTCCTTGTCTTCGGCGGATTTGCCGGTCGCACGGTGCAGCAGATGCTGAGCGGTTTGGATCACCAAACGGCTAGGTCAAGCTGGTACGCGATGAACGTGTCGGAGAATGTTTCGCTGCAGCTAGCGGGGGTGGTCGGCCTGTGGGTACCTTTGTTTGCGCTGTGGCTCTTCTCGACGCTCCAAGGCGCTCGGCTAGCCGACCGGACGCGTGGGCAACTCATTCGTTTCGGTGCTTCCGCGCTGCTGATGTTGATCACCCTGGGGTACCTCGGAGCTATGGTGAACCAAGTTGCTGGCGTGGATGCAGGGACGGCAAGCTTCCTTGGAATACCTGCCGGCAACTGGTTCTTCGCAGGAATCGTACTAACGTTGGCCAGCGTGATTCTGGCCGGCTGGCGCAACGATGGCTTCGGCCAGGAACGCGCAGTGCAAATATTGCGCACCATGGTGCTGGCGGCTAGTGGTGGACTCTTCCTGCTCAGCTTCCAGGGGCCACAAAACACCCTGCCTTTTGTGGGACTTGTGAATCTAGTCTTCTATCTGCGTGGTGCGCGGCTGGTTCAGTCAGCACGCTGGAAGATGAGCTACGCAGGCGCCGCACAAATCACCTTCACCCTGAGCATCTGGTGGTTTGTGGACATGATGAATTTTGATTCCCATGGTCGCTTCGCACTGCTGCTGGTATCGGTTATGGTCCCGCAACTGCTTCGCTTGTGCCTCGTCATGCGAACCGGACGACGGTTGAGCCGCGAGATGCGGTGGATTACCGTTGGACTGGTTTGCCTGCTGCCGCTAGTCCTACTCATCGGTGATGCGATGTTTGGGTTGCCTGACCGTGGCACCATGCTGTTGGGATTGTCCTTGTGGATCATTCATTCGGTGGCAGGCTTCTTGGGCATCAGGGGGCAGTCGAAGCATGCGGAGTTCCTGCTCTTCGCAGCGATCATGGGACTGTGCGGCCTGTGCTACGTCCAAGGCGTGCAAAGCTACTCAGCCACCGGCTGGATTCACGGACCGTGGTGGTCTGTGCAGATGATTCAGATTCTGCTCATGGCACTGGCTCTGATCAGCCTGGCGATGCAGTGGCGATTGCGCGATTCGGCCACACTGCGCTTCTCGCCGATCTTTGGCACGGTCTTCGCGTTGTTCTGCATTGGGTTCGTAGCTCCCGCCCCCGGGTGGTTCGCGCTGATCTTCCTGGTTGCCGCGCTACAGCTCGGGCTTTTGGTTCACACCCGGAAAATCCCGTGGTTGGCCGCCGGCGCCAGTCTTGCATTGCTGGGAGCCATTGGCCAAGGCATCGAGTTCTGGCGGGGGACTAGGCCATCAGGCCTGCAACCCTGGATGGACCCAACCTGGCAGCTGCTATTCACTGCAATGGTGCTGTTGATCATTTCGCTCTTGCACGGCCGGTTCGCCGAGCCGGTTCCACATTTTCCCCGAGAACTGGTGACCACCCGCGAGGCCAGCGGAGCCGCTGCGCGTATCTATTTCGCGGCGATGATTCTTGGCACCCTGATCGCCGGGGCGTTGGTGCATTTCAACGACCTGCGGGCGGTGTGGACTATTGCCGGTGCGGTGCTGATCTTTGGTGCCGCCGCTCTAGTCCGGATGTACGAATTGCCGACGCGCTGGCTTCGGTGGGGGAGCGATGTGCTGATAGTGCTCGGCGCATTGTTGGGCTTCAGCAGCTACACCCGGATCCTTCACCTGCCAGATATCAGCATCTTCTTCCTGTACTTCACGCTCGTTGCCGGCATCCTGGCCGTTCGCCACTTCATGGGCAGACGCTCCCCGGTGGCCCATGGGTATCTGGTCGCGTCCGCCGTTCTTGCCTCGCTGACCCAGTTGAGCACCCTGGCAGATGGCAATGGGGCGGCGCAGGTCTTTAGCCTCTTCTTCTTTGCCGCATTGATCGTTCTCGGCCTGAAGCTGGGGCAGAAGCGCTACATCTGGTGGGGCGCGATCGCCATTACCGCGGCGGTGCTGTGGTTCTTGCGGTACTTGGCATTCCTTTGGCTGGTGCTTGCCGGCGTCGCGCTGATTGTCGCGGCGGTGCTCAAGCTGGTGCGCGTTGAACGCAAGCCCAAGAGCGAGGAGGTTGACCCGCGGGACGCGGAGCAAGCACGCCGAGATCGCGGCAATGCCGGTTCGTGAGGTCAAGATCACTGGCCCGAATCCGGGCAAAAGATTTGCGCCACGGCGGTCGACCTGTCAGACTAGATAAGTTGCTTGATTGCAACCCGATCCCCGCGAGGGGTAATCGGTAGTGGTTTGCGCGACCGGGATCGACTCTCACACAGGATAATGCCTGGGGTTCGGGATCGATACAACCGTTGCAAACCAAAAGACCTTCGCACAAAGTGAAAACCCTGTCGGTTTTGTCGTGACTAAAATTTACACGACACGCCCGACCGCGGGGGTCGGAGCCACCTGCGGGTGAGGAACCCGGATCTGATCCGGATTCAGCCGCAGCGTAAGGCGTGCCGGTCCGCAAGGGCCCGTATATAGGCACAGTAATTCTAGATAGTGCTAACAGAAAGAGGCATGACGCCATGGCGGGACAGAAAATCCGCATCCGGCTGAAGTCGTATGACCACGAGGTCATTGACGTTTCGGCCCGGAAGATCGTTGAGACGGTCACGCGCGCAGGCGCAACCGTAGTCGGCCCAGTGCCGCTGCCAACGGAAAAGAACGTGTACTGCGTTATCCGTTCGCCACACAAGTACAAGGACAGCCGTGAGCACTTCGAAATGCGCACGCACAAGCGTCTGATCGACATCGTTGATCCGACCCCGAAGGCTGTTGATTCGCTGATGCGTCTCGACCTGCCAGCGGATGTCAACATCGAAATCAAGCTTTAAGGGGAGGTGGCGAGAAAACTATGACCGCAACCCGTAATGTCAAGGGACTGTTGGGCACGAAGCTCGGCATGACCCAGGTTTGGGATGAAAACAACATTCTGATCCCAGTCACCGTCGTGCAGGCTGACAGCAACGTTGTCACCCAGCTAGTTAACGCTGAGCGTGATGGCTACACCGCAGTCCAGATCGGCTACGGCCAGATCGACCCACGCAAGGTCACCAAGCCACTGGCTGGTCACTTTGAAGCTGCCGGCGTGACCCCACGTCGTCACCTGGTGGAGCTGCGCACTGAAGATGCAGCCGAGTACACCGCTGGACAGGAACTGTCCGTCGAGCTGTTCAACGCAGGCCAGAAGGTCGACGTTGTAGGCACCTCGAAGGGTAAGGGCTTTGCCGGCGTTATGAAGCGTCACAACTTCAAGGGTGCTCCGGCTTCCCACGGTGCGCACAAGAACCACCGCAAGCCAGGTTCCATCGGCGGCGCATCGACCCCAGGTCGCGTTTTCCGTGGACAGAAGATGGCCGGTCGCATGGGTGCTGAGCGCGTAACCACTCAGAACCTGACCATTCACGCCATCGACGCTGAGAAGAACCTTCTGCTGATCAAGGGTGCCGTTCCAGGCGCTCGCGGTCGCGTCGTTCTCGTACGCACCGCCGTGAAGGGAGCATAAGTAAATGACTAAGGCACTTAACGTCGACCTGCCAGCAGGTATCTTCGACGTACAGACCAACGTCCCGCTGTTGCACCAGGTTGTCGTTGCACAGCTTGCTGCTGCCCGCCAGGGTACCCACAAGACCAAGGACCGCTCGGAAGTTTCCGGCGCCGGTCGCAAGCCGTTCAAGCAGAAGGGTACCGGCCGCGCCCGTCAGGGTTCGATCCGTGCTCCACACATGACCGGCGGTGGCATTGTCCACGGTCCAACCCCACGTGATTACTCGCAGCGTACCCCGAAGAAGATGAAGGCTGCTGCACTGCGCGGCGCCCTGTCTGATCGCGCACGCTTCGATCGTGTCCACGTGATCGAGAACCTGGTTGCCGGTGAAACCCCGTCGACCAAGGAAGCTCTGGCAACCTTGCGTTCGCTGACCGAGCGCAAGAACCTGCTCGTCGTAATTGATCGCGCGAACGATGTTGCAGCACTTTCGGTGCGCAACCTTGATTCCGTGCACGTCCTATACGTCGACCAGTTGAACACCTACGATGTTCTGGTTTCGGATGACGTAGTCTTCACCAAGGCTGCCTTCGAAGCACTGGTCCAGAAGGAGGAAGCCAAGTGAGCGTCTTCTCAAAGGCTCCGCACGATGTGGTCATCGCACCAGTCGTTTCGGAAAAGAGCTACGGCCTGATCGATGAAGGTCAGTACACCTTCTTGGTCGACCCACGTTCGAACAAGTCGGAAATCAAGAATGCCGTTGAAGCTATCTTCAACGTCAAGGTTGAGTCCGTAAACACCATGAATCGATCCGGTAAGCGCAAGCGCACCAAGTTCGGGTGGGGTGCACGCAAGGATACCAAGCGCGCAATCATCACCTTGAAAGAAGGATCGATTGACATCTTCGGCGGTCCGCTTTCCTAAGCGGAGACCACTTTAACGAGGAATAAGAAAAATGGGAATTCGTAAGTACAAGCCAACTACCCCGGGCCTTCGCGGCTCGTCGGTAGCTGACTTCGCAGAAATCACCCGATCGACTCCGGAAAAGTCGCTGGTTCGCCCGCTCACCAAGAGCGGCGGCCGCAACAACTCCGGTAAGATCACCACCCGACACAAGGGTGGCGGACACAAGCGTGCCTACCGCGTGATCGACTTCCGTCGTCACGACAAGGACGGCGTTCCGGCAACCGTTGCTCACATCGAGTACGACCCGAACCGCACCGCACGTATCGCTTTGCTCCACTACATTGATGGAACCAAGCGCTACATCGTTGCTCCGAACAAGCTCCAGCAGGGCGACCAGGTTGAGGCCGGTCCAAACGCGGATATCAAGCCAGGTAACAACCTGCCGCTTCGCAATATCCCGGTTGGTTCCGTAATCCACGCGGTCGAGTTGCGTCCGGGCGGCGGTGCCAAGATGGCACGTTCCGCTGGCGCTTCGATCCAGCTGGTGGCTCGTGAGGGCCGCTTCGCTCAGCTGCGTTTGCCTTCGGGTGAAATCCGCAACGTTGATGTGCGCTGCCGCGCAACCATCGGCGAAGTTGGCAATGCCGAGCAGATCAACATCAACTGGGGCAAGGCCGGCCGCATGCGCTGGAAGGGCGTTCGCCCAACCGTGCGTGGTGTCGCCATGAACCCGATCGATCACCCACACGGTGGTGGTGAAGGTAAGACCTCCGGTGGTCGTCACCCGGTCAACCCTAATGGTAAGCGTGAAGGACGCACTCGTCGTCCGAACAAGGACAGCGACAAGCTTATCGTGCGTCGCCGTCGTACCGGCAAGAACAAGCGATAGGAGCCTGGAAACATGCCACGCAGCCTGAAGAAAGGCCCCTTCGTCGATCAGCACCTCTTCCTTAAGGTCGAAGCTGAAAACGAAAAGGGCACCAAGAACGTCATCAAGACGTGGTCCCGCCGTTCGATGATTATCCCGGACATGCTGGGACACACCATCGCCGTGCACGACGGTCGTAAGCACATTCCAGTGTTTGTCACCGAATCAATGGTTGGCCACAAGCTCGGAGAGTTTGCAGCCACCCGCACGTTCCGTGGCCACGTAAAGGACGACAAGAAGGGCAAGCGTCGCTAGGTCCCGTTAGGGATCTAGAGATGCTTACCCCTCTTCGAGAGACGAGAGAAGGAAAGCAATGGAAGCCAAGGCAATTGCGCGCCATATTCGCGTGACGCCTATGAAGGCCCGGCGCGTCGTCAACCTTGTTCGTGGTCTACAGACCAACGAAGCGCTGGCTATCCTGAAGTTTGCCCCACAGGCAGCTTCGGAGCCAGTGTACAAGGTTGTTGCATCGGCAGTGGCTAACGCCCGTGCCGCTGCAGACCGTGCAGGTGAAGCATTCAATGAGGACGAGCTGATCATCAGCGAAGCGTTTGTTGACGAAGGTCCGACCATGAAGCGGTTCCAGCCGCGAGCTCAGGGTCGCGCATTCCAGATCAAGAAGCGCACCAGCCACGTCACCGTGGTTGTTTCAACCCCGGAGAAGGGTGGGGAGAACTAAATGGGACAGAAGGTAAACCCGAACGGTTTCCGTCTCGGCATCACCACTGACCACGTTTCGCACTGGTTCGCCGATAGCAGCAAGCCAGGACAGCGCTACGCAGATTACGTAAAAGAAGACGTAAAGATCCGCGCATTGCTGTCCACCGGAATGGATCGTGCAGGCATCGCCCGCGTCGAGATCGAGCGCACTCGTGACCGTGTTCGTGTGGATATCCACACCGCACGTCCGGGCATCGTGATCGGCCGCCGCGGCGCCGAAGCAGATCGCATCCGTGGCGCACTGGAGAAGATGACGGCTAAGCAGGTTCAGCTGAACATCCTCGAGGTCAAGAACCCTGACATGGAGGCCCAGTTGGTCGCCCAGGGCATCGCCGAGCAGCTTGCTTCGCGTGTGGCTTTCCGCCGCGCGATGAAGAAGGCCATGCAGTCGGCAATGCGCGCTGGTGCCAAGGGCATCCGCGTTCAGTGCTCCGGTCGTCTTGGCGGTGCAGAAATGTCCCGCAAGGAGTTCTACCGCGAAGGTCGTGTGCCGCTGCACACCCTGCGTGCGAACATCGACTTCGGCAAGTTCGAAGCCAAGACCACCTTCGGCCGTATCGGCGTGAAGGTCTGGATCTACAAGGGCGACGTAACCGCCAAGGAACTTGCTGCACAGCAGGCCGCAGCAGCTCCGGCTCGCGGTGGTCGCGGCGGTGGCAACGATCGTCCACGTGGTGGAGAGCGTCGTCGTCGTCCAGAGCGTAAGGGCGCTGCAGCTCCGGCTGCGGAAGGAGGACAGGCTTAAATGCTTATCCCACGTCGAGTGAAGTTCCGTAAGCAGCACCACCCGAAGCGCTCCGGCGCTGCCAAGGGCGGAACCACTGTTGCTTTCGGTGAATACGGCATTCAGGCTCTTACTCCTGCTTACGTGACGAACCGTCAGATCGAGGCAGCTCGTATCGCGATGACCCGTCACATCAAGCGTGGCGGTAAGGTCTGGATCAACATTTACCCAGACCGTCCACTGACCAAGAAGCCAGCCGAAACCCGCATGGGTTCCGGTAAGGGTTCCCCGGAGTGGTGGGTTGC
The DNA here is from genome assembly GCF_002979835.1 of Arthrobacter sp. MYb221. Classification (NCBI taxonomy): domain Bacteria; kingdom Bacillati; phylum Actinomycetota; class Actinomycetes; order Micrococcales; family Micrococcaceae; genus Arthrobacter; species Arthrobacter sp. MYb221. Next base: position 57,073 of record NZ_PCPW01000012.1, read on the forward strand.
AAACGTAAAGCCAGGACGCATCTTGTTCGAACTTGATGGCGTTTCAGAAGAGGTAGCTAAGGAAGCATTGCGTCTCGCAATCCACAAGCTGCCATTGAAGGCACGCATCGTGCGTCGTGAGGGTGGTGAATAGGGATGACTATTGGTTCTAAGGATCTAAGCGTCGACTCCCTGGACGGCTTCGATAATACTCGTTTGAACGAGGAATTGAAGAAGGCCAAGGCAGAACTGTTCAACCTGCGTTTCCAGTCGGCTACCGGCCAGCTTGAAACTCACGGCAACCTGAAGGCTATCAAGCGCGACATCGCACGCATCTACACCGTAATGCGTGAGCGCGAGCTGGGTCTTCGTAAGGAAGTTGTTGTCCCGGTTGAAGAGACCAAGAAGGGCAAGGAAACCAAGTAATGAGCGAGAAGGATAACGTCGTGGACGCAGCTGTAGAGCGCAACGACCGCAAGACCCTCCGTGGTTACGTGGTTTCCGACAAGATGCAGAAGACCATCGTCGTTGACGTTGAGGACCGTGTTAAGCACGCCCTTTACGGCAAGGTCATGCGTCGCAACAAGAACGTGAAGGCTCACGACGAGAACAACGAAGCCGGCATTGGCGACTTGGTTGTAATCGCAGAGACTCGCCCATTGTCAGCAGACAAGAACTGGCGTCTCGTTGAGATCGTTGAGAAGGCTAAGTAAGCTTTCTCGGTGATTTCACGGATTACGTGAATAACTGAAAACGCCCCGGAGCGCTGCGCAAGCAGAGCCCCGGGGCGTTTTTGCGCGCCCGGGCTGCGACCGCAGCAGAGTACGTTAAAACGGACTGCAATTGGGTGCGAAGATTCCGTATTCACGTACTGGGCCGCATATCGATGTTCGCGGCAGGCCGGCAGGTAGGGGACTACGGTGCTGAGCAGTGCGTAATGACATCAATGATGAGTTGATACATGTTCCCCGCCGCGGTAGACATAGAACATGTCAGATCGATCACCAAATTTTTCTTCGCAGATATTGGCAACGCGTGGTCTCAACGGACACCGCCAGTACCGCATCCCGGCCCTGGCCGTCACGACCGCTGGAACCGTACTCGCAGCCTACGACGGCCGCCCAAATCTTGACGATCTGCCCAACACTATCGATCTGTTGCTTCGGCGAAGCACGGACCATGGCCTTTCGTGGGGCGCACAGCTGAATATCCGTACCGGCACAGGACTGCAAGGCTTTGGCGACCCCAGCCTGATAGTAGATCAGCAGACCTCACGTATATTCTGTTTCCACGCTGCGGGCACTCATGCTGGATTCTTCGAGTCCGTAGAAGGCATCGAGCCCGAGGATGCGGTGCAACATGTGGATCTTGCCTATTCGGATGATGACGGATTGAGCTGGCGATACCGCAGGATCACAGAACAGCTCAAGCGCCCGGGGATCACTGGGATTTTTGCCGCCGCCGGTGCTGGCATTCAACTGACCCAAGGTCGCTTTGCTGGCCGGATGCTGCAGCAAATGGTGCTGCTTGAAAACGGTGTCATCAAAGCCGCCTCGGCCTATTCCGATGATCACGGTCAGACTTGGACACTTGGCGAGTCTACGGCGGAGGAAGCAAATGAGAATAAGGTAGTCGAGCTTTCGGATGGTCGAGTCCTGCTGAACTCACGCGCACCAGGTCACCGGGTCCAAGCCGTATCCAGCGATGGTGGGCACAGCTACGGGCCGCTACTTCCGGTTCCTTCACTGCCGGATCCTGGTGATAACGGCAGCATATTTTCTATCGAGAATGACAAGCCGAGACCTATCTTGTTGGCCACGAATAACCGCGATAGCTCACTTCGCCGCAACACCGTTCTGAGCGTGTCATTTGATGCAGGCACTCAATGGCAACCGGTCGCCTCCATATGTCCCGGAAGTTCTGCGTACTCCACGGGAACGCGTCTGGCAGATGGGTCACTCGGAGTTCTATTGGAGGACAGTGGATACACAAATATTGTTTTTGCGCGGCTAGAATCGGCCGCGCTCAGCGAAAGCTCACTTCGTCAGGCCGCCGACACGTATACGGATCTAGAAACGGGCCCATTCATCATGGTGCTGCGTTCTATAACTCCCGGGCAACCAGAAAAGTGGGTCAATGTCGGTGAATTCCATGTCATATCCGCCAATGCCGGCGAATGGGGGCATCATGCATGGAAAGAAGTTGGGCAGGGATACGCTGGCGGTGACCAGATCCTAGGTACACGCGAAGCGCAGGAAGCCAACTACGGGGCGCCAAAGCAGAGTCTCCGCGTCGGCGATATCCTCGCTTTTACGGGACGTTTTTCCAATGAAGGAAAGTCCTCGCTCAAGGTTGCGCTAAATGGAAACTTTGATGGGGATCTCGACCAGCAGTTCCCAGAAGCAGTGGTGCCTCCGGGGAAGGCCATCAACTTTTTCACACCGACCTATACCCTCACATCCGCTGACATCAGGCGCGGATCAGCTGAGGTGCGTTGCTCACTCAAAGCTGGTGATGATTCTTGGCACAACAACTTTGTCGTTGATACCGCCACCGGCATTATCCATCCGGCTCCCGCGTAAACGGTTTCCCTGAACTTCGCAGGAACTGTTCAACAGGCGTTGCCAGTCAGCTGCCATCCCAATCTCGGTGGCAACACCCCCCGGACTTTTGGATAAGCAGGGGCAAGACACCATGCCGAGATTGGTCGGCCGACAGCCTTCAGCCACGTGGCGGTGGTGCCGCCCGGGCGTTGAACAACGAACGCGTCGCCTTGAACGCCACCGGCGCGGATCTTGGCCGATGTGATTCTCCTGGAACGTCCAACTCGCCGCGGGCGTCGACGTATCCCGCGCCTACGGGGCTATCGCCGGCATACTGCGCTCCGCGAATCCGCCACTGGTTACCGCGAGCCTCGTCGCAGGCTTGGGTGTGAAGGGTGCGCTCGTCGAAATCAGTGCGGTCGCCGCGCTGTCTGGCTAGGCTCGCGAAAGACCGTGTCTGCTGCTTTCGAATTTGCGCGGTAGGCGCTCGGGGTGAAACCGAGTACCTGGCGAAAATCGGTGGTCAGATGCGCATGGTCTGCGTACTCCAACTCGGCGGCAATCTGGGCGATCGTTGTTTCAGGGCTTTCACGCAGCCGCTGTGCGGCTTCTTGCAGACGGTATCGGCGGATGATGGTCAACGGTGCGAGCCCCACGTAATCATTTGCCAGGCGCTGGACGCTGCGCACCGATATCCCCATGACCTGTGCCAGCTGGGGGACATTGATCATTTCCCTCTGCCCGGCGGCCAGCTCAAGCATGCGATTCGCCAGAAGCCCTTGGACCGAAGCACGCGGGATCTTCGCTTCGAGCCAGGCCGCGAAGAGCCTGATCGCCGATTCGATGGTTTCCCTGTTCACCGGGCCGGCCAGCAATGCGCAGATCGGTTCGTGCGGTGTCGGTCCCGGGATGCGCATCTCGGCTCCGAGCAAGCTGCGCGGATCAAGGCCGAAGGCCGGGGTGGACGCAGGCAGGAGCATGGCCGCGAGGACCCAGCCGGTTCCGCTCAAATCACGATGCGAGGCACCGGAAGCAACGCCGGAGAGCGTCACGCCCTGGCGTTGAATATCCACATTCATGCAGGGGAACGGAAGCAATTCTTGGCGCGAGGAACGGCCTGGGGCAATATCCCAGCGAGCCAGCCAGAACCAGCCCACGCGGTCACGCAACTCTTCGGGAGCCGGCACTCGCATGAAGTCTGGCAACTTCGCGGGGTAGAGCACGCCACGACGTTCGGCCGAGCTGTCCATGACTGTTCACCTCCACGATTGGCGCGAATCTACAAGACTCAGCGTGCTACAAGCTCCTAGGGTGAAGGTATGGAATATCGAGAAGAAAACACAATGGGTGTGACCGGGCAGCACACAGTCGCAGGAATCCCTCGCGGATCCACATCGTTGACCCCGTTTTTGGCGATCCGGAATGCGGCACAGGCCGTGGAGTTCTACCGTGAGGTCTTTAATGCCAGAGTCGTGGACTCCACCGAGATCGGGGGAGTGATGGTCCACACAGACCTGGACTTTGGCAACGGCAAACTGCAGCTGGGAGAGCCGAGCCCGGATTACGGACTCGTTGCACCACCAGCGCAACCCGAAGCCTGCTACTCCATGGGCCTGTACTGCCCGAACGTCGATGAGCTAGTGGCAAAGGCCGAGGCGGCGGGCGCCGCAATCCGGGAGCCGGTGGCAACCTTCGTGTCCGGTGATCGTTTTGCCTCGATCATTGATCCCTTTGGAGTGCGCTGGTCGCTGATGTCCAGGGTGGAGGATCTCTCCGAAGCGCAGAGCAAGGAACGCGTAGCCCGGTGGGCGGCCGAGCAGCAGGCCTGAGCTGCGCGTGGTCTGCGTGCTTCCGCATCGACTTCACCCTTGTGCGGATAGTTCAGAGAATCCTCGTTCAAATGCGGAGTGCAGCATCCAGCGGGGCCAAGGCAATTCGGCCGCGGCTAGTGCTTCATCAATGCTGCGCCCGGCGTTCCATGCGCTTCGAACCGCATGAGCCACAGCGTGGAGTTCTGAGGCCTGCGTGTTGGCAAATTGGAGATCCACGGTCCGCCCGTGCCCCGGAACGATCACATCCGCTGGCCCGATTCCAGTCAGCAGCGTGCGCAAGGATTCGGGCCAGTCAAGCGGCCAGCTTCCCGAACCGAACATGGGAGGCCCGGATTCTTCGATCACATCCCCAAGCATCCATACTCGGGCGTCGGGAACGAAGACCGCAAGATCTGTGTCCGTGTGTCCACGCGATACGGGCAAACAGGCAATCTCGCGTCCACCAGCGGTCAGCGTCGCCGCTTGTTCCACAAGCACGGACGGGTGCACCAAGGCGACCTGGTCCCATGCTTTGTCTGTTTCTCGGCTGGGATCCTTGCGCCATGCCTTCAAACGTGGTGCTTCAAAGGAATCGAAGTGGGCAGGGATCCGCTGGTGGCCGATAATCGGAACGCCCAATTGGGCAAATACGGAATTACCAAAGCAATGATCGTAGTGCGCGTGGGTATTGATCGCGCCCACGATTGGTTTGCCGAAGCGTTGCCTCAGCTCATCGACTATTGCCCTGGCTTCACTGGGTGAACCGCCGGTGTCAACGACGGTCGTGCCGCTAGGCCCGAGGATCGCGGCAATGTTGACGCTATCTGCGCCAAAAGATTTCACGAATACGTCGTTTGCGACCTCAACCCAAGACATGACCACAACGGTACAGCCGTCGGTGGTCGAAATGTTGGATCAGCCGACAGCAATGGGCCTGGGCCATCGGCATCAGCACAAATTCCAGGGTCATCTCGGCTGTGTCCGGGAGCGCAGAGTGCTCCACGAGCAGCGCGCCTAGGCAACCGTCGCAGGGGAGCGCTGCATCCGTGCAGTGCGGGTTATGGCAGTCAACTAATCGCCGCAACACTCACCGTTCGTCCTACCCGGAGAAGTTTGGCCCCCACCGGCGGCTCCAACGGCCAGATCCGCCACGAGAATCCCTGCGAGTTGTGCAACGCTACCGGCTGGGCAATGGAATAAATACTGTGAGCCGTGGGGCTGATTCCTGCTAAACATCCCGACAGGATAAGCTCCCGGTATGCCTACAATTGATCTGCAAAAACGGAAAAAGACCTTGTGGATCCCAGTCGTGCTGATGTCACTGCTGATTGCGGGGCTCGCGCATGTACCGTGGCTCGCCGGGGGAGTGCTTCCCAAGGTGCAGGCGGCCTCGCTGTGGCTTCTGCTCATCCCATTTGCTGCGCTGGTCTATGCCTGCTGGCGGCGCAAATTGCTTCCGGGAGCGGTGCTGCTTTTGGTGCTCATCTTCGGATTGCAGCCTTACCTGCAGTTCAATCCGCCGGCCGGCACAGAACCTGGACCGGCGCTGAAGGTATTTTCGTTTAATACCTATAAGGCCCAGGCAGATCCCGCCGAGCTGGCGCGAGAGATCAGCAGCGAAGATCCAGATGTGCTTGTTTTGGTGGAGACCAGTGAGCCGTTGCATGAATCGCTCGCGGCCCGCGGGGCCATGACCGAATATCTCTACCGGACAGCTCCGGCGCCGGAAGATGGAAACCGGGACACAGTCATCTTTTCAAAACTCCCGTTGACCCAGACCGAGACGGAGCTGAGTACCGAAGAGACCGGGTGGTTCAGCATGCCCACGGTGCTGATCGAGGTTCAGGGACAGCAGGTGCCCTTGGCCGCAGTGCATGTGTATCCGCCATTGGGCAATGCGGAAACCTGGGAGCAGGGGCTTGGCAGCGTGGAGAAGTGGATCGAAACGCATGGTGAAAACCCGGTGATTTTGGCGGGCGACTTCAATGCCACGCGCGGCCATCCGCAATACCGCCGCGCGGTGCAGGGGCTAGATGAAGCTTCGGGGTTTGTTCCTGCGGCGACTTGGCCGGCCACGCGACTGCCGAGTCCAGTCATAGAGATTGATCACATCATTTCTCGTGGGTTTACGGTCTCGGAGACGAAAGCGACCCGATTGCCCGGCTCAGATCATTTGGCGCTCAGCGCAACTTTGCATCTGCATCCGCCAGCAAGCCCGTAAAGCCGGGAACAATCCGGGCCGCGGGTGTGACCAAGAACGCTAGCTTTCCTATTACCACACCATTTCTAAATGGCGTGAATCTAGGCTAGACTTAAGGTTCTGTGCGCATTTCATTCGAGGACTATCCACCTTCGGTGCGATGCAGTGCGGCCTGACACCGTCGGGTTGCGTAGTACAGCCTCGATATTTTACGCCTCGGCCCTGCCAGCAATTGGGACCAGCATTCGGTGCGCCCGCGCCGGTGGGGGTAAGCGATCGTATCGTGGAGACCATATCCGTTCCGCAAGGCTCCCAGAGAGAACCAGCGAGACGACAGGAGTAAGAAGTGATTCAGAAAGAGTCGCGACTAAAAGTTGCCGATAACACTGGTGCTAAGGAAATCCTTACCATCAACGTGCTCGGTGGCTCGAAGCGTCGCTACGCAAGCATTGGCGACACTATTGTCGCTACCGTCAAGGATGCAATTCCAGGCGGCAACGTGAAGAAGGGCGACGTCGTCAAGGCTGTCGTTGTTCGCACCAAGAAGGAAATCCGTCGTGCAGACGGTTCCTACATCAAGTTCGACGAGAACGCTGCTGTGATCTTGAAGAACGAAGGTGAGCCCCGCGGAACCCGTATTTTCGGTCCAGTGGGTCGCGAACTTCGTGACAAGAAGTTCATGAAGATCGTTTCGTTGGCTCCGGAGGTGCTGTAAGCATGGGTGCAAAGATCAAAAAGGGTGATCTGGTTCAGATCATCTCAGGCAAAGAGCGTGGCAAGCAGGGCAAGGTCCTGACTGTCATCACCGCCACTTCGCGCGTTCTGGTTGAGGGCGTTAACCGCGTCACCAAGCACACCAAGGCTGGACAGTCCGAAAACGGAACCACGTCCGGTGGCATCGAGGTTGTCGAGGCTCCAGTGCACGTTTCCAACGTTGCAGTGGTTGACCCAGAGACCAAGAAGCCAACCCGCGTTGGTTTCCGCGAGGAAACCGTCGAGAAGAACGGTGTGTCCAAGACTGTGCGCGTCCGTTACGCCAAGGCTTCCGGAAAGGATCTGTAATGACTGAGACAGCCACCAAGATCCAGCCACGTCTGAAGGCAAAGTACGCCGCAGACATCCGCCCTGCATTGCAGGAGCAGTTCAGCTACGTCAACCCGATGCAGGTACCAACCCTGACCAAGGTCGTCGTGAACATGGGTGTCGGCGAGGCCGCTAAGGACTCGAAGCTCATCGAAGGCGCCGTGCGCGATCTGACCGCAATTACCGGTCAGAAGCCAGTGGTCACCAAGGCTCGCAAGTCGATCGCACAGTTCAAGCTGCGCGAAGGCATGCCGATTGGTACCCACACCACCTTGCGTAACGATCGCATGTGGGAATTCGTCGATCGCTTGATCACCTTGGCACTGCCTCGTATCCGCGACTTCCGCGGTCTGAGCGACCGCCAGTTTGATGGCAATGGCAACTACACTTTCGGTCTGACCGAACAGTCGATGTTCCACGAAATCAACCAGGACAAGATCGATCGCGTGCGCGGTATGGACATCACTGTGGTGACCACCGCCAAGACTGACGATGAAGGCCGTGCCTTGCTCAAGGCTCTGGGCTTCCCGTTCAAGACCAACAACTAAACTCGCTACGTTACAGGTCCCTAGCGGAAACCGTAACGAGGAAGGGCTGAAGCCCACATGTCTATGACAGATCCAGTCGCAGATATGCTGACTCGACTGCGCAACGCCAACTCGGCACACCACGACTCCGTGTCGATGCCGTCGAGCAAGCTCAAAGTGCGCATTGCCAACATCTTGAAGGATCAGGGCTACATTGCCTCCTTCGAGGAAGAAGCAGCAGAAGTCGGCAAGACGCTGACCATCACCCTGAAGTACGGCCCATCGCGTGAGCGTTCAATCGCTGGCGTACGCCGTATCTCCAAGCCAGGCTTGCGTGTATACGCAAAGTCCACCAACCTGCCTCACGTGCTCGGTGGCCTTGGTATCGCAATCCTGTCCACCTCCTCCGGTCTGCTTACTGACCGTCAGGCTGCAAAGAAGGGCGTAGGTGGGGAAGTCCTCGCCTACGTCTGGTAACGGGAAGGGAGAAACATACAATGTCACGTATTGGACGTCTTCCGATCACCGTCCCGGCAAACGTTGAGCTGAATGTGGATGGCCAGCAGGTCACCGCAAAGGGCCCGAAGGGTGAGCTTTCGGTCACCATCTCGGCTCCTATCACCGTTGCCAAGGATGAGAACACCGTTACCGTATCCCGCCCGAACGATTCGCGCGATGCGCGTTCGTTGCACGGCTTGAGCCGCACCCTGATCAATAACCTGATCATCGGTGTGACCGACGGATACGAAAAGAAGCTGGAAATCCACGGTACCGGTTACCGTGTTGTCGCTAAGGGCGCCGGCCTGGAGTTCGCTCTCGGCTACTCGCACCCAGTTAGCGTCACGGCTCCTGACGGCATCACCTTTACCGTCGAGGGCAACAACAAAATCACCATCGCTGGTATTGACAAGCAGCACGTCGGTGAAGTTGCCGCTAACATCCGCAAGCTGCGCAAGACCGAGCCTTACAAGGGCAAGGGCATTCGCTACGCTGGCGAGATCATCCGCCGCAAGGTCGGAAAGGCTGGTAAATAATTATGGCTATCGGAATCAAGGGCAAGAGCAGGTCCGCTTCACGCGGTCGTCGCCACCTGCGTGTGCGCAAGCGCATCGTTGGTACCTCGGTACGCCCACGCTTGGTCATCAACCGTTCGGCTCGTCACATGTTCGTACAGATCGTGGACGACTCACAGGGTCTGACCCTGGCCAGCGCTTCGACCATGGAAGCAGATCTTCGCGCAAGCGATGCCGACAAGACCGCAAAGTCCAAGCGCGTTGGTGAGCTCGTTGCAGAGCGCGCCAAGGCTGCAGGCATCGAAGCAGTTGTCTTCGACCGCGGCGGTAACCGCTACCATGGTCGCGTGGCAGCCATTGCCGACGGCGCACGTGAAGGTGGGCTGGCACTGTGAGCGAAGCTACTAACAAGAAGGAAACTCAGGTGTCTGAAGCTACTGAAGCAGCCTCGACTACTGCAGCTCCTGCCACGGAGAAGACCGGCGCCGCTCGCGGCGAGGGTCGTGGCCGTGGTGGAGAAGGCCGTGGCCGTGGCGAGGGTCGTGGCCGAGGCCGCGATTCGAAGGACAGCCGCAATGACGACAAGGACAAGTTCCTTGAGCGCGTTGTAGCTATCAACCGCGTATCCAAGGTCGTCAAGGGTGGTCGTCGCTTTAGCTTCACCGCACTTGTCGTCGTGGGCGACGGCAACGGAATGGTTGGCGTTGGCTACGGTAAGGCCAAGGAAGTTCCAGCAGCTATCGCCAAGGGCGTTGAAGAAGCCAAGAAGTCCTTCTTCCGCGTTCCACGCGTTGGCGGCACCATCCCGCACCTGGTCAAGGGCGAGGCCGCCGCTGGCGTCGTCTTGCTCCGTCCAGCTGCTCCGGGTACCGGCGTTATCGCCGGCGGTCCGGTGCGTGCGGTATTGGAATGCGCTGGTATCCAGGACATCCTTTCGAAGTCGATGGGTTCAAGCAACCAGATCAACATCGTGAAGGGCACCATTGCAGCGCTGAAGGGTCTCGAAGAGCCTGCAGCAGTTGCAGCTCGCCGCGGTCTTCCGCTGGACGAGGTTGCACCAGCAGCAATGTTGCGTCACATCCAGACCCAGAAGGCAGGTGCTTAATCAATGGCTAAGAACATTGTTCCAGGCGATGCCACGCTGGAAATCACCCAGATTAAGTCCATCATTGGTGGTAGCCAGGTTCAGCGCGACATCGTTCGCTCGCTGGGTCTGAAGCGCATCGGACACACCGTTGTCCGCTCCGCTGACCCTGTGACCGTAGGTATGGTCAACAAGGTTCCACACCTGTTGAAGGTTGAGGAGGCGAAGTAAAGATGGCTGAAGAAAAAGCACTTAAGGTTCACCACCTGCGTCCAGCTCAGGGTGCCAAGACCGCCAAGACCCGCGTGGGTCGTGGCGAGGCATCCAAGGGTAAGACTGCAGGCCGTGGTACCAAGGGTACGAAGGCTCGTTACCAGATCAAGGCAGGTTTCGCAGGTGGACAGCTTCCACTGCACATGCGTCTGCCAAAGCTGCGTGGCTTCAAGAACCCATTCCGCGTCGAGTTCCAGGTTGTAAACCTGGACAAGATCTCGGAATTGTTCCCAGAAGGTGGCGAAGTTACCGTCGAGGCACTCGTTGCCAAGGGCGCTGTTCGTAAGAACCAGCCTGTCAAGGTGCTGGGCACCGGCGACCTGACGGTCAAGGTTGACGTGAAGGTTAACGCTTTCTCGGCTTCCGCAACCGAAAAGATCGCTGCTGCTGGCGGCCAGGCAGAAACCCTCTAATTCAGGGTTTGCGCTAAAGCTAAATCCCCGGTGAGCTTGTTCAGACAAGCTCACCGGGGATTTTCTTATCTCGCGTTACTCTTAGTATTACGCTGTAAAATCCCAAGTAAACCACCGTATTTCCGCAACCACTGCGAAAAAATGGGGTTATAGCTGTGTGGCGTATTTGGCGAGATAGTACATAAGACGGCTAGAATCATTAGGTCATAGCAAGAGTCTTTACCTAGACTCAAGCACATACTTCAGGAGGACGCTTGTTCAGCGCCATAGCCCGAGTTTTTCGGACGCCTGACCTGCGCAACAAACTGCTTTTCACCCTCGGGATCATTGCGATCTATCGAGTCGGCGTTTTTATTCCGGCCCCGGGCGTGGATTACAGCAACGTTCAGCAGTGTCTAGCATTGGGTTCAACCACCGGTGGTCTATATCAGTTCGTAAACCTCTTCAGCGGCGGCGCCCTGTTGCAAGTTTCGATCTTTGCCATGGGTATCATGCCGTACATTACGGCGGCCATTATTGTGCAGCTACTGCGTGTGGTGATCCCGCACTTCGAAGCACTGCACAAGGAAGGCCAAGCCGGCCAAGGCAAGCTGACCCAGTACACCCGCTACCTGACCATCGCGTTGGCGCTCTTGCAGGGCACCACGCTGATCACTCTGGCGCGTACCGGCGGACTGTTCCCGAGCTGCACCCTGCCGCTGATTCCCGATGACTCGATTATCGTGATTCTGCTGATGATCTTCGCACTGACCGCAGGCACCGGCCTGATCATGTGGATGGGCGAATTGATCACCGAACGCGGTATCGGCAACGGCATGTCCATCCTGATCTTCATCTCGATCGCTTCGGGCTTCCCGGCCGCCATGGGCGCCATCGCGCAGTCCCAGGGTTGGGGCACCTTCATCGGTGTCATCGCCGTCGGCTTCCTGGTGATCGCGCTGGTCGTGTTCGTGGAGCAGTCCCAGCGACGAGTTCCGGTGCAGTACGCCAAGCGCACCATCGGGCGGCGCACCGTGGGTGGCACCTCCACCTACATTCCGCTGAAGGTCAACATGGCGAACGTGATCCCGGTGATCTTCGCCAGCTCGATTCTCGCCCTGCCGCAGATGATCGTCTCGTTCAACCAGAACGATGACGGCACCCTGCCGGGTTGGGCCATGTGGCTGCAGGAGCACTCGGCGTCCTCTTCGCCGTGGTACATGCTCGTCTACACCCTGCTGATCATCGGCTTCACCTACTTCTATGTCGCGATTACCTTCAACCCGATTGAAGTCTCGGACAATATGAAGAAGTACGGCGGCTTCATTCCGGGCATTCGCGCCGGCAAGCCAACGGCCGAGTATCTGCAGTTCGTGATTTCCCGAATCACCTTCGCGGGCGCCCTGTATCTGGCGTTCGTCGCGTTGATCCCGCTGATCGCCTTCGTGCTGTTCAACGCAGACCAAAACTTCCCATTTGGCGGCACCTCGATCCTCATCATGGTTGGTGTGGGTCTGGAAACCGTCAAGCAAATCAATGCTCAAATGCAGCAACGAAACTATGAAGGGCTACTGCGATGAGTCGACTGTTAATTATTGGTCCACCGGGTGCCGGCAAAGGCACCCAAGCAGTGAAGATTTCCGAGCGTTTGGAGATCGTCGCGATCTCCACCGGTGATATCTTCCGCGCCAACGTCAAGGGCGGCACCCCACTGGGTGTCGAGGCGAAGAAGTACATCGACGCCGGCAACTTCGTGCCGGACTCGGTCACCAACAACATGGTTGAAGATCGACTGGGCCAGGAAGATGTCGCCAACGGCTTCCTGCTCGATGGCTACCCACGCACCAGCGCTCAGGTTGATGCCCTGGATGCCATGCTTGCCGCTCAGGGCGTCGAGTTGGATGCGGTGCTGCAGCTGACCGCCGATGACGAAGAGCTGGTAGCGCGCCTGCTCAAGCGTGCTGAGATCGAAGGCCGTGCCGATGACACCGAAGAGGTCATCCGCCACCGCCTGGGTCTGTACAACGAAGAGACCCGCATCGTGGTGGATCGCTACGAAGAGCGCGGCATCGTGCGCAAGGTCGATGGCATTGGCGCCATCGACGAGGTCACCGAGCGTGTGCTCTCGGCGTTGAACGTTACCGCCTAAGCATTTCCACTTACACGTAGGGACCGTGCCGCGAACAGCCTCTGAGGGCCGTGGCACGGTCCCTGCGTGGTTTAGCTACACATATCCAAACGCTTACTTGGGTTCTGAGACCCAAAAGAATTAAGGGGCATGACATTGGCTCTAGGTCAGCCACGAATTGAGTACAAAACCAATTCGCAGATTTTGAAGATGCGCGAGGCCGGACTGGTGCTCGCCGAAGCACTCGATGAGGCCAGCGCCACCGCCCGTCCGGGGGTCACCACCAAGCAGGTCGACGCGGCCTTCGCGAAGGTGCTCGAACGCCACGGCGCCACCAGCAACTTCCTCGGCTACCACGGTTTCCCGGCGAACATCTGCGCCTCGGTGAACCACGAGGTCGTCCACGGCTTCCCCAGCGAGTACGAGCTGAAGGACGGGGATGTGCTCAAGGTCGATGGCGGCGCGATCATCGATGGCTGGCATTCGGACTCCGCGCGCACCCTGCTCATCGGCAACGTGGACCCGGCGGACCAGCGGCTGAGCGAGATCACCGAGCAGGCCATGTGGGCCGGCATCGCCGCCTTCTCCAAGGCGCGGTACATCGGGCAGATCGGCGAAGCGATCGACGACTTCGTCAGCTCCCAGCCAGGGGCCCCGCTGGGCATCTTGGAGGAGTACTGCGGCCACGGCATCGGCTCGGCCATGCACATGGCCCCCGATGTGCTGAACTACAACACCGGCCACCGCGGATCGCGGATCAAGCCCGGCATGGCGCTGGCCATCGAACCAATGCTGGTGCGCGGCAAGATCGCGACCTCGGTGCTGGAAGATGACTGGACGGTAGTCACCGACGACAAGGCGAACGCCTCGCAGTGGGAGCACACCGTAGCCATCCACATGGGCGGCATCTGGGTACTCACCGCACACGACGGCGGCGAAGCGGGATTGGCGCCATTCGGCGTGACTCCCTCGCCGATCAAGCCTTAAGTTCTGGCTCCGGCACGCCCAGCGTGCCGGAGCTAACAGTTTAAGTGCGTCCTTGGATTTGTCCTAGAGTCTGCCAATGGCGTATTCTTAATTTTTGGTTGTCTATTTGACTGAGCCTAAAACTCTTAGGGTTCGGTGAAGTCGTATACAGCCAGAACCAATTACTTGTTGATGGAAAATCGTCAACAACAAAAGTTAGCGGGGAAAATGGGCAAGAAGGAAGGCGTCATCCAGGTAGAGGGCTCCGTATCCGAAGCGCTGCCGAACGCGATGTTTCGCGTAGAGCTGCCAAACGGTCACGTGGTGCTCGCCACTATCTCGGGTAAGATGCGTCAGCACTACATTCGTATCCTCCCAGAGGATCGAGTGCAGGTTGAAATGAGCCCATACGACCTCAACCGAGGCCGTATCGTTTACCGCTACAAGTAAATCTGCAGTCCATAGACATTAGCCTGACGGACGTTGAACGAGAGATCGTTCGAACGCCCGTCTGAGGAATGTCCATGGGACAAGCTGCTTATTCACTGCTCCACTCAATAACTGCAACCGCAAAAGGACAAAGCCTTGAAGGTTAACCCTAGCGTGAAGCCGATCTGCGATAAATGCAAGGTGATCCGTCGTAATGGCGTGGTCATGGTGATCTGCGAGAATCCACGCCACAAGCAGCGTCAGGGCTAATTCCGTTCTTCGGAATTTCCCACGCGTAGTCATATAGGCAGTACCGCATCGAAGACTCGATGCACACCCCCGGGTTCGGAGGCCGGGGCCAGGAGATATCCTGGGTGGTACTGCTCCAGACCTCCGTTGGTTGAAAGGTAGCCACTTGGCTCGTTTAGCAGGCGTGGACATTCCACGCGAAAAGCGCGTAATTATCGCGCTGACTTACATCTACGGCGTGGGCAAGACCCGTGCAGAAGAGATCATCGCAGCGACCGGGACCAACCCGGACACGCGCGTTAAGGATCTCAGCGACGCTGACCTCGTTCAGCTGCGTGACTTCGTCGAAGGCACTTACAAGGTAGAAGGTGACCTGCGCCGCGAGGTTCAGGCTGACATCCGCCGCAAGGTCGAGATCGGATCCTACGAAGGTATTCGTCACCGTAAGGGCCTGCCGGTCCACGGTCAGCGCACCAAGACCAACGCTCGTACCCGCAAGGGCCCGAAGCGTACCGTCGCAGGTAAGAAGAAGACTCGCTAAATCTTAGCGGTCTAGTTCAAATACTTTTTTCGTAGGAGAAGAAATGCCCCCAAAGACTCGTGGAGCGGTACGTAAGCCGCGTCGCAAGGACAAAAAGAATATCGCGCAGGGACAGGCGCATATCAAGAGCACCTTCAACAACACCATCGTATCGATTACCGATCCGTCCGGTGCTGTTATCTCGTGGGCTTCGGCCGGCGAGGTAGGCATGAAGGGCTCGCGTAAGTCGACCCCGTACGCTGCTCAGATGGCCGCTGAATCTGCCGCTAAGCGCGCGCAGGAGCACGGCATGCGCAAGGTTGACGTTTTCGTCAAGGGCCCGGGCTCGGGACGCGAAACCGCGATCCGTTCGCTGCAGGCTGCTGGCCTTGAGGTTGGATCCATCCAGGATGTTTCCCCAAGTGCCCACAACGGTTGCCGCCCATCAAAGCGTCGCCGCGTCTAATTGATTCGCTAGGCTGAGCCTAAAGAAGTCACCGAGCCATTCTTGCCGAATGGGTCGGTGACGTTCTTGGACTCTCATGCCTGCAACAGACGAACGGCCAACAGGCTACCGTCGTTTCCACCCCCGTGAGGCGTCATATAGCGGACGCTCGCTGAAAGGAAATGTAAGTGCTCATTACGCAGCGCCCAACCCTGACCGAAGAAGTAGTTTCCGAGAATCGCTCCCGGTTCATCATTGAACCGTTGGAGCCAGGCTTTGGTTACACCCTAGGCAACTCACTCCGCCGTACCCTGTTGTCCTCGATCCCTGGTGCAGCTGTCACCAGTGTTCGACTCGACGGTGTATTGCACGAGTTCTCTACCGTAGCCGGTGTCAAGGAAGACGTCACCGAACTGGTTCTTAACATCAAGAACCTGTCGGTCTCTTCCGAGCACGACGAGCCGGTCGTCGCCTACCTGCGCAAGCAGGGCCCAGGCGTCGTCACCGCAGCGGATATCACCCCACCAGCGGGTGTAGAGTTCCACAACCCTGAGCTGCACATCGCTACCTTGAACGCCAATGGCAAGTTCGATTTGGAACTGACCATCGAGCGTGGCCGTGGCTATGTGTCAGCTGCTCAGAACAAGAGTGCCGACACCGAGATCGGTCGAATCCCAGTTGATTCGATCTACTCGCCGGTGCTGAAGGTGACCTTCCGCGTGGAAGCTACCCGTGTTGAGCAGCGCACCGACTTCGATCGCTTGATCGTTGACGTTGAAGCAAAGCCGTCGATCACCCCGCGTGATGCTGTTGCATCCGCAGGTACCACGCTGGTTGAGTTGTTCGGTTTGTTCCGCGAACTGAACACCGCAGCCGAAGGTATCGAAATCGGCCCATCGCCAACGGATGCAGCTTTGGCTGCAGACATGGCGCTGCCGATCGAGGATCTGGAACTGACCGTTCGCTCGTACAACTGCTTGAAGCGTGAGGGCATCCACTCCGTGGGTGAACTCGTAACTCGCTCCGAGGCCGACCTGATGGACATCCGTAACTTCGGTGCGAAGTCCATTGACGAAGTCAAGGCCAAGCTTGTTGAACTGGGTCTAGCACTGAAGGATTCCCCTCCAGGGTTCGACCTTGCCGCTCGTAGTGCCATCGAAGATGGCGACGACGTCTACGACGAAGGCCTGTAAAGACCATAGTCTCGCGACACACTACTTCACCCGACCTGCCGGTCACATACCGGCGGACTCGGTCATTCATCTAGGAGAACTACCATGCCTACCCCTACTAAGGGTCCGCGTCTCGGCGGCAGTGCAGCACATGAGCGATTGATCTTCGCTAACATGTCCGCACAGCTCTTCGAGAACAAGAAGATCACCACCACCCTGACCCGCGCCAAGCGTCTGCGTCCACACGCAGAGCGCCTGATCACCTTCGCAAAGCGTGGAGATCTGGCCTCGCGTCGTCGCGTCCAGTCGGTTATCGCTTCGCGCTCGCGCACCAACAAGTCGATCGTTCACGAGCTGTTCGCGAACATCGCACCTGCTATGGCCGATCGCCAGGGTGGCTACACCCGCATCACCCGGATTGGTAACCGCAAGGGCGACAACGCTCCTATGGCTGTTATCGAACTGGTTATGGAACCGGTTTCGCCAAAGCAGGCAGTCGTCAAGGAAGCCACCCAGGCTACCGAGAAGGCAACCGAAGCTACCACCGAAGAAGCCTAAGCCTGAGCTTGTGAATCTTCACCGGTAAAACGGTCAAGTTATCCCCGGACATTCCGCAAGGAATGTCCGGGGATTTCTCTTTAATCGCAGAATTTGAAAGAGCTGAAGCAAGCGCGGCAGGGCCTACAGGTCGTTAAGCCCTGGGCACGTCGTTTCCAGCTTGTCGGAAAGCGCGCGGTTCTCCGCGGTATCCAGCAACGACATCTTCACTTGCATCTGCTGGGTACTGAGCGAGTCATCGGAGACCACGGCAATGAACTCGTCTGTATTGTCGGCGTAGGCGGCCAAATCAGCGGAAAACTCAGCTTCGGCTTGGTCTGCCACACTGCGGAAGATTGCAGATATTTTTTTGCCCTGCTCCACGGTATCGCCGAGGCTGCCCGTGCTGTCGGTGTCGAGATTCTGCTCTTTGGCCTGGTTGATGATCTCTTGGCAGGCTTCTTCATTTGACAGAGGTTTCTCCGCGCATGCGCCCAAGCCGAAGGTGGCAGCTAAGGTGATAGCGCTTATTGCAGTCATGCGGGTGAAATTCATGGATGCTCCAAGCCGTTGGTGTTCGATGATCGTTAGGCTCACCACGAAATACTCGTGAAAAGCCACTACCGCCAATTATAGCGAGCCGTTAGCCTTATTTAGCCGACATGAAGCGTTCAATCACTTGCAGTCACTTTCAGTAGGCCAGGCTGCTCAGTTCATTGCGAACAATTCCCAGTTGGAATTCGGGCGCTATCTCAGAGGATAATTGAAAGCATGAATTCGCAGTCAGAGGTCATTGATCCCTTCGGTACCACCGCTCTGGGTACTAGTTCGTCCCCGGCGCTGATCCGCATGCGCATGGTGCTTGGCTACGACGGCGCCGCCTACAACGGCTGGGCGCGGCAGCCCAATGTCGTCGGGGTGCAGCAGCTGGTCGAAGAGGCGTTGGAAACCCTGATCCGCCGCCTGATCCGGGTGGTCGTCGCCGGACGCACCGATGCCGGGGTGCACGCGCGCCGGCAGGTAGTCCACTTCGATCTGACCGAGGAGGAGTATCTGGCTCTGCCGCGCAATTCGGATCTGGAGCCTGGCCCGGCGCTCCTGCGCCGCATCAACGGCCTCTTGGGCCGCCAGGATAAGGCCGTGTGGGTTCATGAAGTGG
Organism: Arthrobacter sp. MYb221; assembly: GCF_002979835.1. Classification (NCBI taxonomy): domain Bacteria; kingdom Bacillati; phylum Actinomycetota; class Actinomycetes; order Micrococcales; family Micrococcaceae; genus Arthrobacter; species Arthrobacter sp. MYb221. The sequence continues at coordinate 75,583 of NZ_PCPW01000012.1, forward strand.
CCAAGGCCGCCGAGGGTTTCGACGCACGCTTCTCCGCCTTGGCTCGTCGCTATTCCTACCGGATCGCCGACGGCATCCACCGCTGGGATCCGCTGAGCCGGCAGCTGACCATGTGGTACCGCGAGGACATAAACATTGACCTGTTAAACGCCGAGGCCCGGTCGGTCCTCGGACGCCACGACTTCCTCTCCTACTGCAAGCCGCGCCCGCGAGCGACCACTATCCGCACGCTGCAGGAGTTCCACTTCAGCCGTGCCGAGGACGGCAACATCCTGGTGCGCTTGAAGGCCGACGCGTTTTGCCACAATATGGTGCGCTCGCTGATCGGGGCGGCGCTGCGTGTGGCTAGCGGCAGGGAAGAGCCCGGTTTTCTGGCCGAACGCCTGGCGCTGATGGTGCGCGATTCGAAGTCGATTCTGGCTCATCCGCACGCGTTGGTGCTCGAAGAGGTCTACTATCCTGATGACCACGAGCTGGCCGAGCGAGCGGCACTTACCAGGGCAAGGCGCGACGTTTCGCAGAAGGATTCATTAAAAGACCTCGATTAATGACCCTTTGGGTGTCATTGCTCACCAAGAGGCACCTTTGTTTTGGTCGTCTGAGTGTTAATCGGCTAAACTTTTATGAGTTGTGTATGTCCACGTTCGACACTACACGCCCAAGCGTGACGGCTTAGTTGCATAGTCGCTGGTCTGCTGGGTGTGCGAACAATATATGGACGGCCGGTCATCATCAGTCCTCACCTGACGTACTGGTCTAAGCACAAGAACAACACGACAGTGCTCGTCACTGGAGGATCTCACGCCTCGACACCTGCGACTGTTTGACCAGAAACGAATCAACGTAAGGCAATTACTGTGCGTACGTACACCCCTAAGCCGGCTGACCAGACTCGTCAGTGGTTTGTCATTGACGCCACCGACGTAGTACTCGGCCGTCTCGCCGTCCAGGCCGCAACCCTGCTGCGCGGCAAGCATAAGCCAACCTTCGCAGCTCACATGGACATGGGCGACCATGTCATCATCATCAACGCCGAGAAGGTCGCCCTGACCGGTAAGAAGCTGAAGGACAAGCGCGCCTACCGTCACTCGGGCTTCCCGGGCGGTCTGAAGAGCGTTAACTACGCCGAGCTCCTCGAGAAGAACCCAGTTCTGGCCGTCGAGAAGGCCATCAAGGGCATGCTTCCAAAGAACAAGCTTTCCGACGCTCAGCTGTCCAAGCTGAAGGTATACCGCGACGCCGAGCACCCACACGCTGCTCAGGCTCCAAAGGTACTGGAAATCAGCCAGGTCGCTCAGTAGTACTGGCCCCGAGAACAAAGACTTAATAGGAGATTATCGTGGCTGAGAACGCTGAAGAGACCACCGAATTCGAAGGCGAAACCCCTTCGACTTACACCACCGAGACCGCTGCATCGACCGTCGTAGCCGACACCGAGCGCGCTCCACTAACCGTTCCAGGTGGCGCAGTAGGCCGCCGCAAGCAGGCTATTGCCCGCGTTCGCCTGATCCCAGGCTCGGGCAACTGGGTCGTCAACGGCCGCACCCTGGAAAACTTCTTCCCTAACAAGCTGCACCAGCAGGATGTTAACGAGCCATTCAAGGTTCTGGGTCTAGAAGGCGCATACGATGTTATCGCCCGTATCCACGGTGGCGGCATCTCCGGCCAGGCCGGCGCATTGCGTCTTGGCATTGCCCGCTCGCTGAACGAGATCGATCGCGATGCAAACCGCGCGGCGCTGAAGAAGGCCGGCTACTTGACTCGTGACGCACGCGTCATCGAGCGCAAGAAGGCTGGTCTCAAGAAGGCCCGCAAGGCTTCGCAGTTCTCGAAGCGCTAAACCTTACCCACAGGTTTCCCAAAGGCCCGCATCTTCGGATGCGGGCCTTTGGCCTTTAAACGGCCGTTTGTGACCTCCTGGCCATTAAAGTTTTCTCACATAGCGTTCCAAAGCTCACATACGCACGGGTAAATCGATGCGCAGGGCTTATGATTGACGATGATGGCAAGGTTATTTGGGACCGATGGGGTCCGAGGAAAAGCAAACGAGTTATTAACCCCCGAGCTGGCGCTGGATCTAGCGCAAGCAGCTTCGGTGGTTCTTGGTTTAAGTCAGTCGGAAGACGGACGCAAGCCGGTTGCCGTGGTGGCGAAGGATCCGCGTATCAGCGGCGACTTCCTCTCCGCCGCGATCGAGGCTGGTCTGGCCGCTTCCGGTGTTGACGTTAAGGATGCGGGCACGCTGCCGACTCCGGCCGCCGCATTCCTGGTCGGTGATCTCAACGCCGACTTCGGCGTGATGATCTCCGCCTCGCATAATGCCGCGCCGGATAACGGCATCAAGTTCCTGGCCCGGGGAGGCAAGAAGCTGGACGACGCGTTGGAAGACGCGATCGAAGCCTGCCTGGACATGCCGAACCCGCGCCCCACCGGTGGCGCCGTAGGACGGATCTCGCGTTTCTCCGACGCCGAGGACCGCTACATCATGCACCTGCTGGCGGCTATGCCAAACCGCCTCGAAGGCGTTAAGGTGGTTCTGGACTGCGCCCACGGCGCGGCTTCGGGCTGCTCGCCAGAGGTATTCAAGAACGCCGGCGCAGAGGTCATTGTCATCGGCGCCGAGCCAGATGGCATCAACATCAATGACGGCTACGGCTCCACCCACCTGGAAAAGCTCCAGGCCGCCGTGCTCGAGCACGGTGCGGACCTGGGCATCGCCCACGACGGCGACGCGGACCGCTGCCTCGCGGTGGACCACGAGGGCACCGTCGTTGACGGGGATCAGATCATGGCCGTGATGGCCATCGACCTCAAAGCCCGCGGCGAGCTGGTTGATGACACTCTGGTAGCTACCGTGATGAGCAATCTCGGTTTGAAGATCGCCATGGAAGAAGCCGGCATCACGCTCAAGCAGACCGGCGTCGGAGACCGCTACGTGCTCGAAGGCATGCGCGAAGGCAACTACTCGCTGGGCGGCGAGCAGTCCGGCCATGTCATCTTCAGCAAGTACGCCACCACCGGTGACGGGGTGCTGACCGGCCTGCTGCTGGCAGCCCGCGTGAAGGCCACCGGCAAGACCCTCAAGGAGCTTGCCTCCGTGCTCACCGTCCTGCCGCAGGTACTGATCAATGTGCGCGGCGTGGACAAGGCAGGGGTTGCCGAGTGCGAACCGCTGCTCAATGAGATCGCCGGGACCGAGGCCCGCCTGGGTTCCACCGGACGGGTGCTCTTGCGCCCCTCGGGCACCGAGCCAGTGGTTCGCGTGATGGTCGAGGCCGCCACCCAGGACCAGGCCCAGCTCGAAGCGGAGCTGCTGGCCGGCGCCGTGGCAACCCACCTGGCGCTTTAAGGCAACCACCCAGTAAACATCAAGAAAACTCACACCCCCGTACCGCGTTCCCGCAGGGATCATGGTGCGGGGGTGTGGCATGCTAACTAGTAGTTATTGGGTTAGATATCTGGGGAGTAGTACTTCGTGACTTTGCGTATCAGCGTCATCGGCACCGGCTATCTTGGTGCAACCCATGCAGCGTGCATGGCAGAACTGGGCTATGAGGTCATCGGCCTGGATGTTAATCCGGAGAAGCTCCAGGCACTGGCTGCCGGGATCCTACCCTTCCACGAGCCGGGCCTGCCCGAGCTGCTGCGCAAGCATGTTTCCAGCGGGCGCCTGCGGTTCACCGACTCCTACGCGCAGGTGGCCGAACTGGCCGACATCCACTTTGTCACCGTCGGCACCCCGCAGCGCGCGGACTCCCAATCTGCGGATATGAGCTACGTGGATGCGGCGGTGGATTCCCTGGTGGAGCACATCAGCGGCGAGGCGCTGATCGTGGGCAAATCCACGGTGCCCGTGGGCACAGCCCGCCGGCTGGCCGAACGCATCGAAGCCACCGCGAGCCCGGAAAGCCACATCACCCTGGCCTGGAACCCGGAGTTCCTGCGCGAGGGCTTCGCCGTGAAAGACACACTGACACCGGACCGCCTGGTCTACGGCCTGGCGGATGAGAGCGCGCTGGGCAAGCTGCGCGAGGTCTACGCGCCGATCCTCGCCGCCGGCACCCCCGAGGTCGTCACCGACCTGGAAACCTCGGAGCTGGTCAAGGTAGCCGCCAACGCGTTCCTGGCCACCAAGATCTCCTTCATCAACGCCTTCGCCGAAGTCACCGAGAACGTCGGCGGGGACATCAAGACGCTGGCCGACGCGATCGGCCACGATGCGCGCATTGGACGCAAATTCCTCAACGCCGGCGTCGGATTCGGCGGCGGCTGCCTGCCCAAGGACATCCGCGCCCTCCAGGCCCGGGTCAGCGAGCTGGGCCTGAGCCAGACCATGGGCTTCCTCGCCGAGGTGGACCAGATCAACCTGCGCCGCCGCGACCGCGTGGTGTCGCTGGCCTCCTCGATCCTGGGGGAGCAGCTGGCGGGCAAGCGGATCTGCGTGCTCGGGGTGACCTTCAAGCCCGACAGCGACGACGTGCGTGACTCGCCGGCGCTGGATATCGCGGTGCGGCTGTACAACTCCGGGGCCGAAGTTTCGGTCTATGACCCGGAGGGCAATAAGAACGCGGCCGGACGATTCCCAAGGCTGAACTACGTGGACTCCTGGCGCGAGGCGGCGAAGGCCGCGGACCTGGTGCTGCTGCTGACCGAATGGAAGGAATTCCGGGCGCTGGACCCCCAAGAGCTCGGCGAGGTCGTTGGCACCCGGGCCCTGATCGATGGGCGCAATGTGCTGGACCGCCCGATGTGGCGCGAGCAGGGCTGGGTTATCACCGGGCCCGGCGAGAAGTTCGCGCTCGACTAACAGTAATCCCTGAAAAGAAAATGTGGTCTCTGCGTATCGCGCAGAGACCACATTTTTCTGATTTAAAAGGTTTTTGCCTAGAAGCCGAATTCCTTCATGACCGCCGGCAGGTTGTCGATCAAGCGCGAGGCGCTCACAGTACCCTCTGCGGCGCTCACCCGGCCCAGATGGCCATGGATGACAGCCGCGCAGGCGGTGAGCTCCATCAGGCGGCCATTGCTGACGGTTTCCAGGCCCTGGATGCCCGTCAGCGAGCTGTCGGAGAGAAGATAGCCGAGAATGCCCGTGAGCACGTCTCCAGAGCCTGCGGTCGCCAGCTGGGCCGCCGCATGGCAGACCACGAGGTTGGCACCGTCCGGGGCGACCACATAGCTGGTCGGCCCCTTCAGCAGCACCACCGCGTTGTAGGCAAGAGCCACCCAACGGGTCCAGCGGATCGGGTCCTGGGCGACTTCCTCGGTGGTGACGCTCACCCCGGCGCGGCGCAGCAGCATGCGAAGCTCCTTGGCATGCGGGGTCAGCACACGTGGCTGCTCGCTGGGTCCGGCGGGAACCACGTCCAGTCCGCTGGCGTCGATGACCGCCGGCTGGCGGCTGTCGAATACGTTGGCGATAACCCCGGTGGGGGGAGTGCGGCTGTCGATTCCCGGGCCAATGGCCCAGGCCGAAATCTTCGCGCCGCGCCCGTGGAGGTGGCGCCGAGCCAAAGACAAAGCCTCGGAGATCTGCTGGTCATCCAGCGGAACGGTTTCCGGTGCGGCGATGGACAGCAGTGGCTGCACCTCTCCGGGTACATGGGTACGCAGCAGGCCTGCACCGCAGGCCACCGCGGCCCGTGCGGTCAGCAGCGCGGCACCGGGGTAGAGCGCGGAGCCGGCAATGAGGCCGAGGACGCCACGTTCGTACTTGTGGCGCCCGGCGTCCCGCCAGCTGCGGTGCTCGTCCAGCAGCGCACGGGCCGAGAGCTCATCGACCAAATCGGTTTCCGGGCTGAGCGCGGAAAAATCAAAGTCCAGGCTGGCCACCTGAATCTCACCGGTCACCAAGGGAGCATCGCGGGAGATCAGTCCGGTTTTCAGCGCCCCGAAAGTGACGGTGCGCTGGGCAAGCAGCACCCGGTCATCGGCAACGCCGGTTTCGCAGTCCAGCCCCGAGGGAACATCGCAGGCCAGGACGCGCGCGCCGGTGGGCAGCTGGGGCAGCTGTGCTCCGGGGCGGTAGCCAATTCCATAGATCGCATCGATGACCAAGGCCGCCGCAGCCAGTTCGGACTGGCCTGCTGCCACCGGCTTCACGGTGCCGGAAGCAGCGGTATAGGCCTTCAAGGCTTCGGTGTGGCAGGTGTCGGTGCACTGCAGGGCGAGGGTCTGGTAGCCGCGCTGGGCCAGTTCGGCCAAGGCATAGAGCCCATCACCGCCGTTGTTGCCCGGGCCGATCAGAGCGACCACCAGGGTGTCGGTGGCCGTTGGCGCTTGGGACAGCATGCTCTCGGCCGCGGCGGCGAGTTCACCGGCGGCGGCGCGCATCAGCGCTTCACTTCCACGTGTGGAGATCTCTTGGGCCTCGACCGCACGGACTTGCGCAACACTGTAGACAGGGATCATAAGACAAACTTTACTCACCCAAGCGGTGATACGCCCGTTTTAACTGCTAACGTGTCGTTTTATCGCTCGGCGACAACCATGGCCACGGCCATATCGCCGTCATGCGACATGGTCAGATGCCAGGAAGTAATGCCGCGCAGTTCACTGGCGGCGGCGACGGTCCCGCGAATGAGCACCTGCGGATCTCCGGCCTCGTCCTTGGCGATGGTGCAATCCTGCCAATTCATCCCCACCGGGGCGCCCAGAGCCTTGGCGATGGCCTCCTTGGCGGCGAATCGCACGGCCAGGGAGCGAAGCGGCAAATCGCGTTCCACGGCGGTGAAGAGTCGTTCACGCAGGCGTGGGGTGCGTTCGAGCTGTCGGCCAAAGCGTGGCACGTCGACAATGTCGACACCGATTCCTGCAATCATGATCTCCAGTCTATCCAGAGCTCTTGAAGACAAAAAATTGCGGGCACCCCCGAAGGGACGCCCGCAAGATTCTATGGTGCAGAGTGGATTACTCCACGGTCACCGACTTGGCCAGGTTTCGAGGCTGGTCCACATCGAAGCCCTTGGCCGAGGCAAGTTCGCAAGCGAAGAGCTGCAGCGGCACGGTGGCCAGCAGCGGCATCAGCAGCGTTGGAGTCTCCGGGACGTAGAAGACCCACTCGGAGTAGTCCTTCACATCGTGATCTCCGTCTTCGGCGATGACCAGGGTCTTGGCGCCACGGGCGCGGACCTCCTGGATGTTCGAGACAACCTTCGAGTGCAGCGAATCGCGGCCGCGCGGGGAAGGAACCACCACGAAGACCGGCTGGCCGTCGTCGATCAGGGCGATCGGACCGTGCTTCAGCTCGCCGGCGGCAAAGCCCTCGGCGTGGATGTAGGCGATCTCCTTGAGCTTCAGCGCGCCTTCCATAGCTACCGGGTAACCGACGTGGCGGCCCAGGAACAGCACCGAGGAAGCGTCTTCCATCGAGCGGGCGAGTTCCTTGATCTCGTCCGCGCGGTCCAGGATGTCCTGGATCTTCGCCGGGATCTTGCCCAGGTCGGCCAAGATGTCCTTGATCTGGCCCTGGAAGAGGTTGCCGCGCAGCTGCGCCAGGTACAGGCCCAGCAGGTAAGTGGCGGTGATCTGCGCCAGGAAGGCCTTGGTGGAAGCCACCGCGATCTCCGGGCCGGCGTGGGTGTAGAGCACCGCGTCGGATTCGCGGGGGATGGTCGACCCGTTGGTGTTGCAGATCGACATGGTCTTGGCGCCCTGCTCCTTGGCGTAGCGCACGGCCATCAAGGTGTCCATGGTTTCCCCGGACTGGGAGATCGAAACAATCAGGGTCTTTTCGTCAACGATCGGCTCGCGATAGCGGAACTCGTGGGAGAGCTCCACCTCGACCGGAATGCGGCACCAGGATTCGATGGCGTATTTGGCCACGGAACCGGCGTAAGCGCTGGTACCGCAGGCGAGCACAACGATCTTGGAGATCTTGGAAAGTTCTTCCGGATCGATGCGCAGCTCATCGAGGGTCAGCCGGCCATCGGCGTCCGAGCGGCCCAGCAGGGTGTCGGCCACGGCGGCTGGCTGGTCGAAGATTTCCTTCTCCATGAAGGAAGGGAAGCCGCCCTTTTCGGCGCTGGCCGCATCCCAGTCAACGTGGAATTCCTTGCCTTCGGCAGGGTTGCCGTCGAAGTCGGTGATGCTGTGGGTATTCGGGGTGATGGTCACGATCTGGTCCTGGCCCAGTTCCACCGCACGACGGGTGAAATCGATGAAGCCAGAGACATCGGAACCGAGGAAGTTTTCGCCATCGCCCAGGCCCAGCACGAGCGGGGAGTTGCGGCGGGCTGCCACGACGACGCCCGGGTGGTCTTGGTGAACTGCCAGCAGGGTGAAGGCACCTTCGAGGTGCTTCACGGCCAGCTGCATGGCCAGGGTGAGATCCCCATTGGCTTCGGTGCTGTAGAGCTTGCCCAGCAGGGCGGCTGCAACCTCGGTATCGGTGTCCGAGAGGAGCTCGACCCCTTCGGCTACCAGCTTTGCCTTGATGCCCGCGAAGTTCTCAATGATTCCGTTGTGGATCATTGCAAGCTTGCCGCCATCGGCCAGGTGAGGGTGGGCGTTGCCGTCGCTTGGCCCGCCGTGGGTGGCCCACCGAGTGTGGCCGATACCGGTGTGAGACCCCGGCAACGGTTCCTCGGCGATAACATTTTCCAGGTTGACAAGTTTGCCAGCCTTCTTGCGTGAGTGAATGGCACCATCGGCGACCACGGCAACACCGGCCGAGTCATAACCGCGGTACTCCAACCGACGTAAACCTTCAATTAGAACGTCAAGTGCACCGTGATCGGTGACTGAGCTTGACGCTCCCGCATATCCAACAATTCCGCACATAGGAAAAAGCGTACCGGTTGATTCCCCAATGATGGGAGATATCGTGGCGCATCACTCAAAAAGTCGCGTGTCATAGGTCACCGGAGAACGCGACTTAGGGGTCATGTGCAAAGAAAGCGATGGCAAAGTTTGGGTTGTTGGGGTAATCCTTGGCAGAATTTGTCTCCGTGGAACCACAAGGAACGTTAGAGACACCGATTACCCCTTTCGTCGAGCTAGAGCGCGAGACCTGGGCCCGTCTCTCTAACAAGATGGAACAACCCCTCAACGAAGAGGATATTGAACGGCTGCGCGGTTTAGGCGACGCATTGGACCTCGATGAGATTCGCGACGTATACCTGCCATTGAGCCGTTTGCTGTACCTCTATGTCCAAGGCGCCGGGGCGACGCACCGGGCAACAACGACATTCCTCGGCGAGCAAACGAACCGCACGCCCTTTGTCATCGGCGTCGCCGGGTCGGTGGCGGTAGGCAAGTCCACCACCGCCCGCGTGCTTCGCGACATGCTGCGCCGCTGGCCGGAAACCCCGGACGTGCAGCTGATTACCACCGACGGGTTCCTCTACCCCAACGCCGAGCTCGAACGCCGCGGCATCATGGATCGCAAGGGATTCCCGGAGTCCTATGACCGCCGCGCGCTGCTGCGCTTTGTCTCGGCGGTGAAGTCCGGCGTTCCGGAAGTCGGTGCCCCGGTGTATTCGCATCTGACCTACGACATCATTCCCGAGGAGCGCAATGTGGTTCGCTCGCCGCAGGTGCTGATCGTCGAGGGGCTCAACGTCTTGCAGCCGGCGCGGACCCGTTCGGATGGAACCGTGGGGTTGGCGCTCAGCGACTTCTTCGACTTCTCCGTCTATGTCGATGCGCGGACCAAGGACATTGAAGAGTGGTACATCCGCCGTTTCATGAACCTGCGCTCGGGCGCCTTCGCCGACCCGGCGAGCTACTTCCACCGCTATGCGCAGCTGACCGACGACGAGGCGCGCGAGACGGCACACGGCATCTGGAAGCGCATCAACGAACCGAATTTGAAGGAAAATGTGCTGCCTACCCGTGGCCGTGCGCAGTTGGTGCTGCGCAAGAGCGCGGATCATTCGGTGCACCGGATGCTGCTTCGCAAAATCTAGACATTCTTCCTAACGGGAACCGAATTTCTTACAAAATTTAAGTTTTCGCGCAAAATGTCCGCTCTCGCTGTGTTTTTGCTGTGTATGCTCAAATCATGCTTAAGGGATTCCGCGATTTTATAATGAAGGGCAACGTCGTCGATCTGGCGGTTGCCGTTGTGATCGGTGCCGCATTCGGTGCCGTAATTACCGCCCTGGTCGACAATGTGCTGATGCCATTGATCGCCGCTTTGGTCGGTTCGCCATCATTCGATGGCTTCCTGCTACTGACCATCAACGGAGTTGACATCAAGTTCGGTGTCTTCCTGACCGCACTGGTCAACTTCCTGTTGATCGCAGCAGCTGTCTACTTCGCACTGGTGCTGCCAATGACGAAGGCCAACGAAGCAATGGCCCGCCGCCGCGGCATTGTCGATGAAGAAGATCCTATCGACCCACAGCTGGCCTTGCTGGAGCAGATCCGCGACGAACTGAAAACACTCCGCTAACAACCCACACAAACGCGCAAGGGCCGCTGCTCTCAAACATGTTTTGAGCGTAGTGGCCCTTTACCTTTAACCTGCCAACGGGCGGTGGTCCGGCGGCGACGGGTACCAGCGCGGCATCGGTTGCGGAAAAGTGGGAAGATAGTTTGGTGAACTCTGAATCTCTTGAGGAAATCAACGCGCCGGAAGCAGGCGACACCGCTCCTTACATTGGTTGGGAACGCCGTGCAGTAATCGACCTGTCCGCGATCCGCAGCAACGTCAAGCAAGTCGCCGACCTGGTGGCCCCGGCTAAAGTCATGGCCGTGGTCAAGGCCGACGGATACGGGCACGGAGCTTTGCCGGTTGCCACCGCGGCACTGGAGGCCGGTGCGCGCTGGATTGGCTGCGCCCATGTGGCCGAGGCCCTCGCCCTGCGCGAGGCGGGCATCGAGGCGCCCATGCTCGCCTGGCTGCACACCAATGACACGCCATTCGAAAAGGCCATCTCCGAGGGAATCGACCTCGGAGTCTCCGGCTGGGATCTGGAGCTGATCGCGGCCGCCGCGCAGGCGGTACAGACCCCGGCCCGCATCCACCTGAAGGTTGATACCGGGCTTGGACGCAACGGATCCACCATGGCCGACCTTCCCTCCTTGCTGGAACGCGCCGCGAAGTTCCAATCCGAAGGCCTGCTGCGCGTCGTAGGAGTGTTCTCCCACCTTGCGGTCGCCGATGAACCAGAGCGCCCCGAAACGGATCTGCAGCTCGAGGTCTTCGACCAGGCCATCGAAATGGTGGAGGCGGCCGGCTTCAATCTCGAAATGCGCCACGTCGCCAATACCCCGGCGATTCTCTCCCGCCCGGACTCGCACCACGAAATGGTGCGCTTAGGTCTTGGCCTCTACGGGTTGAGCCCGTTCGAAGGTGAAACACCGGCCACCTATGGATTGCGTCCGGCAATGAAGCTGGTCACCAAGGTCGCCAACGTGAAAAAGGTCAACACCGGGCAGGGCGTCTCCTACGGGCTGCGCTACCTCACCGCAAAAGAAACCTATCTGGCGCTGATCCCGATGGGATACGCCGATGGACTTCCACGCGTGGCTACCGGTGCTCCGGTCACCATCCACGGCAAGACCTATCCGGTGCGTGGCACGATCGCCATGGACCAGTGCGTTATTGATCTGGGGCTGGATATTGATCCGACCGAATTCCTCGGTGCCGAAGCGATCATCTTCGGCGAAGGGGGAGAGTCCGCGACCACCTGGGCGCACGCGGCCAACACCATCAACTACGAGATGGTCACCCGCATCTCGCCGCGCGTACCGCGCTACTACGTTGAGGGAACCTGGGGCCAAGCCGGTGACTAAAGAAGTTCTGGAATTCAGCTGCCAATTAGAAGACCTGACCGCTACCGAAGCACTCGGTGAAGCCCTGGGCGGTCAGCTGTCCGCAGGGGACTTGGTGATCCTCACCGGATCTCTTGGAGCAGGCAAGACCACCTTGACGCAATCGCTCGGGCTGGGACTGAACGTCCGCGAGGGAATCATCTCGCCCACCTTCGTGCTCGCCCGCCAGCACCCGTCATTGGGGAATGGGCCGGGGCTGATCCATGTGGACGCCTACCGGCTCAACGGGGATAGCGACGTGGACACCCTGGATCTGGAATCCACCCTGACCGATTCGGTCACCGTGGTGGAGTGGGGCCTTGGCAAGGTTGAGCACTTGAGCGATTCGCGGCTGGAAATCCAGCTGGACCGTGAGGTCTGGGCCGTTCCGGCGAGCAACCCGTGGGAAGAATCAGACGAAGAGCTCGACGAGCCTCGCCTATTCACGCTCAAGGCCATAGGCCCGCGCTGGGCCGACGAGAATTTCACCGAACTGAAAAACGCTTTGCTGCAGGCCATCGGGCTGCAACACTCGGGAGAAACACATGCCTAACTATCTGTCCATAGACACCTCGGCGCATGCCTCGGTGGCGCTGGTCGATTACACCACTGGTTCAGTAATCGCTCAGAGAACCTCGCCGAAAGGCAACGACCAGACCGAAACTCTGGCCAGCTACGTCCGGGACCTGCTGGAGGAGAACAATGAAGAGGGCAAGAACTTGGCTGGCATCTTCGTTGGTGTGGGCCCTGGCCCCTTTACCGGACTGCGCGTCGGCCTGGTGGCTGCACGCACGTTCGGCTTTGTCTGGAACGTTCCGGTCCATGGAGTCATGTCGCTGCATGCGCTCGCCGAACGTGTGCTTCGTTCCGGTGAGAACCCGAAAGAATTCGTGGTGGCCTCGGATGCCCGTCGTAAGGAACTGTACTGGGCGCGCTATGACGCAGAGGGTAAACTGCTGGACGGTCCGCATGTATCCGCTGCTACTGAGCTGCCTGTGCTACCGGTTTATGGCGTGGGCGCTGGCTTGTATAAGGAACAGCTGGAATCCGTTGGTAGCCAGCCACGGGAACGTTCCTTTGACTGGGTAATCGATGCACGGCATCTGGCCCATCGTGGCATGGATGACCTGGCATCTGGACTCGATCTGTCGGATACCGCTCCGCAATACCTGCGTGAATCCGATGCCCAGGTACCGGCGTTCATGAAGAAGGCCAAGGCATGAGCATTACCCTTCGCGAGATGACATCCGAAGACATTCCCGCAGTCCACACGCTGGAAACCCAGCTGTTCCCCGAGGACGCTTGGCCACTGGCCGGATTCGAAGCCGAGCTGGCCCAGCTGGAGACTCGAAAATACTGGGTCTATGAGGACGCCGGTAAGATCATCGGCTACGCCGGCTTATGCACCGTGCTGCCAATCGCCGACGTGCAAACCATCGCGATCATTCCCGAGTACCAAGGCCAAGGACTAGGCCGGGCACTGCTGACGGAACTGATCAACACCGCACGGGCCAATCGTGCCTTGGATCTGATGCTCGAGGTGCGCTTTGACAACCCCTCAGCCATTGGACTCTATGAGTCCATGGGATTTGAGACCATCCATCGCCGCCCGCGCTACTACAAGGGTGGCATCGATGCGCTGATCATGCGCCTTCCACTGCACGCGCTAGATACTCCGGAGGCCACCGAATGAGCACCCCACAGCACCCCCTAGTACTGGGCATCGAATCCTCTTGTGATGAAACAGGAATCGGGATCGTGCGCGGCACCCAATTGCTGGCCAACACCGTATCCAGCTCCATGGATGAACACGTGCGCTTTGGGGGAGTCATCCCGGAGATCGCCGCACGCGCGCACCTCGAAGCGTTTGTGCCCACCTTGGAGCAGGCGCTCGCCGAAGCAGACGTAACTCTGGAAGAAATCGACGCGATCGCAGTGACCAGCGGTCCCGGGCTAGCTGGTGCGCTGATGGTGGGTGTGGCTGCGGCAAAGGCGCTGGCGCTGGCTACCGGAAAGCCGCTGTACGGAATCAACCACCTAGTGGCGCATGTGGGCGTCGGCGTGCTGGAAGGCACGGTCCTTCCACCGACCTTCGGAGCGCTGCTGGTCTCCGGCGGGCATACGGAGATCCTGAAGGTCACCTCGTTGACCAACGATGTGCAGCTGCTCGGTGCGACCATCGATGACGCGGCGGGCGAAGCCTATGACAAGACCGCCCGCTTGCTGGGCCTGGGCTATCCGGGTGGACCGGCCATCGACAAGGCCGCCAAAGACGGAGACAAAAAGGCGTTCCGTTTCCCGAGAGGGCTGTCGCTGCCGAAGTTCGTGGGCTCCGCCGAAAAACCGGGCAAGCACCGGAACAACTTCTCCTTCTCTGGGCTGAAGACCGCGGTGGCTCGCTGCGTGGAGCACTTCGAAGCCAACGGGGAAGTAGTCCCCGTGGCAGATATTGCCGCATCTTTCCAAGAAGCTGTGGTGGACGTGATTACCTCCAAGGCTGTTCGCGCTATGCAGGAGAATGGGCTAAAGACCTTACTGCTTGGTGGGGGAGTCGCAGCCAATACTCGTCTTCGGGAACTGCTTGCGGCACGTTGTGCTTCGGCTGGCATCACGTTAGTGGTTCCGCCGTTCTCGCTGTGCACGGATAACGGGGGCATGGTTGCCGCGCTTGGAGCTCAGTTAGTGGCCGCTGGCGCCGAGCCTTCGGGCCTGGATTTTGCTACAGATTCGTCGCAACCGGTCACTAATATTGTGCTGGAGCCACGCGGCTAAGTATCTGGCTAGAGATGCAGTAAGCGTCCGTACCCTTCGGGGTGCGGACGCTTACTGCGTTGATCATGTAGATGAGTAGGAGCCTGCAATAACCCGGTTGCGGAGTTCGCCAATTCCCTCAACACGGCAGAAGACCTCATCGCCCGGGGTGTTCTGGTGACATCTAGCAGGCAGTCCGGTCAAAACGACAGTACCCGGGCGCAGGGTCATGAAAGAACGATGATGATGCATCAACATGAGCTAGATTCTGGCGAACGGTTGAAAACGCGCCAACGGAGCGGGATGCTGTGAGTCTCAAAGGCAACCCGCTCCGCTTGAACGAATGCTCAGTTAGGCGTCAACAGCAGTTTTTGAGTGACGAATGAATGGGTCACCCATGACTTGCTGATCGTCCTTTTTCAGCGCAAAGAATCCATATACTCCAGCAAGCAGCACTACCAACGAGATGGTGATGAAGGTCTGGCGGTAGCCCACCTGGTCGTGGAGCATGCCCAACGGTGTGGAGAGCAAGACGTTTCCAATTTGCGAAGATACCTGGAACCCAACCATGTACAAGGTTGCAGACAACGCCGGATTGAAGTGCAGGGTGAAGTAACGGAACACCGGAAGAATGAACAACGGCGTTTCGATGGCGTGCAGCATCTTAATTGCGGAGACGAGCAGCGGATCATCAACGAGCGCGCAGCCCAAGATACGAACGAACATGATGGCGACACCCAAGAGCAGTGCTGAACGCACGCCCACGCGGCGCATTAGCAGAGGTACGAGTCCCAGCATGGCGGCTTCAACGAAGACCTGCACCGAGTTGAGGATGCCATAGACTTGCTGACCGGTTTCCTGGTCTTCAAAGAGTCCCGTGTAGAAGTCGGGGAACATTTGCTGATCAAAGACCGTGTAGAACGTCCAGGACAGCATCACGAATACGATGATGAGCCACAGGCTTGGTAAACGGAAAAGGCCCAGCATTTCACGGAAGCCCGGAGTAGATGCTGGAGACAGTTTTCCGCTGCTTGGGAGAGGAGCTACTGGTTTGGCTTCGAAGCGCCAAAGCAACAACATCAGCAAATGGACCAGTCCGAGTACCGAGCCGATCCAAAAATTCAGCATTGGGTTGATAGTAAACAGGAAGCCTGCAGCCAGTGCCACGACGGCGTAACCGAATGATCCCCACATGCGCGCTTGTCCGTATTCGAAGTTAAAGCGGCGGCTGTAACGTTCGGTAAGCGCTTCAAAGAGGCCTACGCCTGCAAGGAATCCAACGGAGAATACGACTGCGCCGGCAATAACACCCATCATGAAATGGGACTGCAACAGCGGCTGGTAGACCCACATGCAGAACGGTCCGGTAAGCGCGGTCACCGCGGCAATTACTACCGCAAGATGCTTTCTCAGACCCAGACGGTCTTGCAGTGCACCATAGCCGAACATCAAGAACAGCGTCACGAGCGAGTTCACCGAATAGACGGTACCGACCTGTGCGCCGCTGAGTCCCAAACCGTTGGATTCGCTGGTGAGCCAAATTTGGAAGAATGACCACCAAATTCCCCATGATGCGAAGAACAGCAGCATCGAGAAGGAACTGTGAAGGTACGTAGGGTTTCTAAGAGTTGTGCTTAGTCCAGTCATCTTTGCCCTGGTTTCTTTGTAATCGTTGGAAAGTTCTTAGTGAGCTAATGCGCGGGAGAAATCGTCGACCCACGGTGGATTCGCACCGGCCTGTCCCACGGTTAATGCTGCCGAAGTTAACGCGTGGTGCAGCGCTTGCCTGATATCAGCTGGTTCGGAGGCGGTTCCGGTGCGGAGCGCTTGAGCTAGCTCAGGCAGCGAGAGCACACCGTAAAGAAGTCCGGACATGAACGCGTCACCGGCGCCGATGGTGTCTTTGAGGTCTGTCGGCAAGGCCGAGATGTCATATCGATTTCCGTGGGTTACAGCTAGGCAGCCGTCACCACCTTGAGTCATCACCGCGAAAGCTGGCCCGAGGCTGGAAACATGCGCCAATACGTCCCACAGATCCAGATCAGGGTAGAGCCACTGAGCGTCTACATCGCTGAGCTTAACGATATGACTCAGTCTCATCAGCAATTCGATTCGTTCGATTGCTGTTTCGCGGTCTTCCACCAGATCTGGACGAAGATTTGGGTCGTAACTGCGCAGTGAACTAGTTGCGGCATGAGTGAAGGCATCAACGATGCTCTGCCCCGAGGGTTCAATCCACGCGGCTATGGAGCCAGTATGCAAGAGTTCGGTGATGGCGTCTGCTGCCACTGGTGGAATCTGCTGGTGGATATCAAAGGTGTAATGGGCGTTTAGTTGCTCGTCAACGTGAACCTGAGCCACCGAGGTGGCCCGCTCGGTGACCGAGCCGGAAGCTACCTTCACACCTGCTTGCCTCAGATGCTCGGCAATTTGTTGCCCATGGGCATCTTGGCCAAATTCGGTATGGAATTGCACAACATGTCCTAGGCGAGCGAGTCCGACGGCAACGTTCAGTGGTGAACCACCGGGGTGGGCCAAACCCGAGACTACGTCTACTAACGATTCTCCCATGACGGTAATACTGCTCATGCGCTGCGCTCCAAGCTCGTTTCACTCAATGGCAGGACACCCACAGCTGCGCGCGTGCTGCCGGAGTAATGGAGCACCCCATAGGCTGGCGCAGCTTCGCCGGTGAGCTGATCGGTCAGTGAGCGGCGGCCATCCGCACCCAGAATTTCAATGGAACCATGATCCAGAAGAACCTGGACGACTAGCTCGGTGGAATCCTCCGGTAAAGGCATGCGTTGGCTGGAAGCGTAGAGCTCATGCTCAACCTTGCCTGCGCCGCGGTGGTGCTGAATCAAAGTTGGTTCAACGGTCACTTCGCTGATCACGCTGTGATCTGCGCGGTGCAGGAGCAATCGTGCCTGTCCGGTGAAGTCAGCGGGGAGGCTCAGTTCCAAAAGTGCCGGGGTATTGAGCTCAATGCGCGTATCGCCGGTAAGCACCGCGCTGGTTGGTACAGGGGACTCGGGCAGGCCGCTAAGGCGTTGACGAATTTCAAAACCGCCGTCGCCAAGCTGCACCAAGTCCAGGGTGCGAGCTGCGCTCATGGAACCGCGCCAGCCGTCGTGGGGCAGATCGCGGGCGTAGTCCCAGTTGCTCATCCAAGCGATGATGGTTTGCTGGTCTACAGGCAGGCCGTGGAAACTGACGCCCGCGTAGAAGTCGCGGCCCCAGTCCAGCCAGCTGCCCCGGCTTAGCTGCTCGAAGGCCAGGGAATGATGGGCTTCCTGCTGCTTGTCGGGGGTGAATGTGAAACCGTCAAATTCTCCCACGAAGTATTGGGTTCCGGAGCCACCTGCCACGCCGCCGGGATTCAGCGAAACGAGCAGAACCCACTTGAGCTGATCGTTGCCGGTGACCGGCAGCTGGATGAGGTCCGGGCATTCCCAGATGCCGGCGATGGCTGCTTGCGGGCCGAAGCTAGATGCTTCGGTCCAGTCGATGAGGTTTTCCGAACGGTAGATCAGCACGCGGCGTTCGATGGCTTCTACTGCCACCATGACCCAGCACGAGCCTTGGGAGGATTCGTAGCGGAAGACCTTGGGATCACGGAAGTTCTTGGAACCACGGTCCAGTACCGGGTTCTGTGCGTACTTGGTGAAGGTTGCTCCACCGTCCAGCGAGTAGGCCAGCGCTTGGGACTGGTTGCTATCGTCCTTGGCTGCCGCGGTGTACACCGCGATGATCGGCGCGGTGCTTCCATCTCCGAGGCCGCTGGTGTTCTCCTGATCCACAACGATGGAGCCGGAGAAGATGTCTGCGGCATTCCCGTGCAGGATGGCGATGGGAAGTTCGGTCCAGTTCACCAGATCGGTGCTGACCGCGTGTCCCCACGACATGTAGCCGTGGCCAACTCCGTTGGGGTTGTGCTGGAAGTACAGGTGGTATTGCTCGCCGTCAAAGAACAAACCGTTGGGATCGTTGATCCAGTTTTTCTTGGGGGAGAAGTGAAGCTCGGGTCGCATGACCGCGACTTGTTGTAGTTCGGGCAACGTCGCCATCCTTAATCAAGATCTGCTAAATGCATTTAGCATAAGACTGTAACAGCGTCAGGACGTCGCTGCAATAGGCTAGGCTCGAATAATTGCAGGTACCCAGTCGCAAGAAGGACACGTGAATACGCAAAAAGCAAAGCGGGTAACAATAGCTGACGTCTCAGAAGCTTCAGGGATGTCAAAGGCCGCAGTCAGTTTGATCCTGAACAACAAGCCAGGGACCAGGCTTTCCGCAGAGGCCACCGAGAGAGTTCGCGCGGCAGCCAAGGAACTGGGTTACCGTCCAAATGCTGCCGCTCAGTCATTGCGCAGTGGCAAGACTCGAACCCTAGGGCTGATTTCTGATCAGGTCACGGTCACACGTTTTGCTTCCGGCATGATCACCGGCATTCTCCGCGCGGCCGAGGAGCGCGGCCATACGGTGCTGATTGCAGAGACCTTCGGGAAACCAGATCAGCTAGCTGAAGCCATCAAGCAGATGGCTCATCGGGACGTTGATGGTCTCATCCTGGGATTTATGGATTCACGGAAACGTGACTTAAAAATCCCGGCCACGGGTCTGCCCACCATATTGGTCAATGGACTTGATGGCAGCCCCTGCACCGCGGTGCTGCCGAACGAGCTGGATTCCGGTGCCCGTGCGGTGCAGCGAGTTCTGGAAACCGGTGCTAGAAGTGTCGCGCTGATCGGGGCGCATCAAAATGCTGAGAATGACCCGATGAGCTATCCGAGTATTACCCGCCGCTTCACTTCGCTGCGCAACGCCTTGCAAGAATCGAAACTTGAAGTACTCGGCGAATGGGTTCTCGAAGACTGGAATCCCACCGACGGCTATGCGGCGACCGCTCAAATGCTCACCGATGGGCACAAACCTGATGCTGTCATCTGCGCGAATGACCGCGTGGCCATGGGAGTCTTCCAGGCATTGGCCGAACAAGGACTAGTTCCCGGCAAGGATCTTTCGGTTCTTTCCTTTGACGATGAGATTATCGCTAGCTATCTGCGTCCGCAGCTGACATCGATCAGACTTCCTTATGAAGAAATGGGAGCGCTCGCCGTTGAGTTGCTTCTTGATGGAAAGCTGGATCCTGTTGAACATCAGGTGGAGATGCCGCTGATTGAACGCGATTCAATGAAGGCCCGCTGAACCAAAGCTGACCGAGCTTGGGAGCTAAAGATTCTTAGGGCTCGAACTGTAGGGAAGTGCCACGGCCTCCCGGTGTAACTCGTGAAGCTTATTTGCCGAGAGCCGAATTGACTAGCCTCTTCACCGCGTCTGATCGTCAAATTCCTGGATACCCAGAATAGTTTCTGGGTAGTTCCGTGCGCCCAAATATCTTGCCGCGGGAGATGCCGGTTTTGTCGAAAGCGCGCGATCTTTGCAGGGATCTGCATTTACGCACAAATAAGAATCGACTGCTTGACACCCGTAAGTGATGTGCGTTACCTTATTTCTCAGCGTAGTAACGCGCGTTACTGAATCGTGTTAGCAAATCTGCAATACGGCCAGTTTCGCATTGATCTCAACGGGGAGGAGGGGAAATGACGCAGCAATCCGTGACCATGGCCGATGTCGCCAAGGCGGCCGGCGTAAGCCGAACAACCGTCTCATTTGTGCTCAACGGCCGGATGGAAGCAAATATCCCCGAAACCACCAGAGAGAGAATCAACCAGACGGCGCGCATGCTGGGCTACCGCCCCAATGCGGCCGCACGAACTCTGGCTAGCAAACGCAGCGCCTGGTTCGGTCTGGTGACCGAGATTGCTACATCGCCATTTGCTACCGACGTGATCAAGGGAGCACAACGCTCGGCATGGAAAGATGGAAACTTTCTGCTCATCGCACCCAGCGATGATGACCCCGGCATGGAAATGCTCGCGGTGGAGAAGCTCCTTGAGCAGCAAGTAGGCGGGCTGATCATTGCAACCACCTGGCACCGAGAAATCATCGTGCCGGAGAATGCAAAATCGGTTCCCTGCGTTTTGGTCAACTGCTTCGACGCCGCCGGAGAATTTCCATCAATCGTCCCGGACGAAGTGGCAGGCGGTTACGCCGCAGCCGAAATCCTCGCACGGGCCGGACACACCAACATTGGACATATCACTGTTGCCCAAGGAATCCCTGCTCAGATCGGGCGCCAAACCGGCATGAAGCAGGCTCTGCGTGATCACGGAATCAGCCAGGAAGAGTCAAAGATTGTTGCCGGTGACGGTACCGCCGATAGCGGATATCACGGAACTCAAGAGTTACTGGCTCAACCAGATCCGCCGACCGCGATCTTCTGCGGTAATGACCGGATCGCCATGGGCGCCTATGACGCAATCAAGGAACTCGGTTTGCGAGTGGGGGAAGACATCTCAATCGTCGGGTTTGATGATCAAGAGATTCTGGCACCACATATGCGACCAAAACTGACAACCATCGCCTTGCCCTTTGAAGAAATGGGTATGGCAGGGGTGTCATTACTGAACCAAATGGTAGAGGGCTCACCGATTGAGAATCGCCAAATTACCATCGGCTGCCCTCCACGCATTCGTTCATCTGTGGCCATGCACGGCCAAAGATGAGCTTCCCCTCCGCTACACATCACATGAATGGATGAGGAACTTCCATGATAATCAAATACTTACGCCGCGCGCACCTTGCCGTGGCTGCGACCGCCGCGATCGGCGCGCTCGCACTGACCGGATGCGTCGCATCAAATCCAGGCGGAACCGAAGCCGACGGAGCAACAACCAGCTCAGCGTTCCTCACCATCCCGCGTGAAGACATGGGTACCTTCTCCAAGAATTTCAACCCGTTCTCTCCCAACGCCGCGCCAATGACCGGCCAGTCCATCTACGAGTCCATGCTGGTTTACAACCCAGCCGGCGGCGACACGGTACCCTGGCTGGCCACCGACTGGGTAGCGGGCAGCGACGGCAAATCGCTGACCTTCACTCTGCGTCCAGGAGTCAAGTTCTCCGACGGCACCGAGCTGACCTCCAAGGACGTGAAGCTTTCGGTGGAACTGCAGAAGGAACTGCTCGGCGGCTACGACTATCTGAAGTCCATCAAGACCCCGGATAAGACCACCGTGGAGTTCACCTTCAAGAAGGCCTTCGCTCCGGCACTGTACGAATTGGGACAGCAGGTCATCGTGCCTGCGCACATCTGGTCCAAGTTCGACAAGCCGGGCAACGAAGAGAACCCGACCCCTGTCGGCACAGGCCCGTACACCGAGATCGCCAACTTCCAGGCCCAGTCCTTCGAGCTGCAAAAGAACCCGAACTACTGGCAGCCCGAGAAGCAGAAGCTTGGCGGCATCCGGATGCTCGCCTTCGCCGGTAACGACGGTGCCAACCTGGCCGCGATCTCCGGCGATGTCGACTGGACCCAGACCTACATGCCAGATATCCAGACCACCTATGTGGACAAGGATCCAGAACACCGCCACTACTGGTTCCCAACCACCGGGGCAGAGATCAACTGGCAGCTGAATACCACCAAGGAAGAATTCTCCGACGTCCGGGTGCGCAAGGCGCTGAGCATGGCCGTGGACCGTGAGCAGGTTGTTAAGGTCGGCATGACCGACTACACCGTTCCGGCCGACTGCACCGGACTGTCGGGCAACTACGACAAGTGGCGTGATGCCTCCGTCGTGGAGAAGTGCGACTGGACCAAGCGCGATCTTGAAGGCGCGAAGAAGTTGCTGGATGAAGCTGGATACAAGGAAAACGCCCAAGGGCAGCGCACCACCCCAGACGGTAAATCATTCACCTTCGACATCTCCGTGGGTTCAAGCTCCACTGACTGGCTGTCGGTAGCAAATATCATCGCGCAGAACCTTCAGGACGTGGGCATCAAGGCCACCGTTGATTCCCCTGACTGGGCCGCGGTGACCGCAGCCTACGAGACCGGTGAATTTGATACCGGCATCGTCTGGACTGCTAACGCTCCGACCCCGTATCAGTACTACCTGAACCTCATGGGAAGCCAAAACGTCAAGCCGGTCGGCAAGCAGACCTTTGACAACTACCACCGCTTCAGCGACAAAAAAGCAGATGACCTGCTGAATGAGTTTGTTGCCACAAGTGATGAAGGCGAGCAGAAGCAGGTCATCAATGACTTGCAGTCGCTGTATAGCGAACTAGCTCCGGTTGTGCCGTTGTTCCCTGGCCCGGAGTGGGGTGCCTACACCACCGAGAACTTTGTTGGTTGGCCCACCGAGGAAAACCCTTACGCGACTCTGAGCAACCGCGCACCGACCACCGTGCTGGTGCTCACCAACCTAGAACCCGCGAAATAGCATCAAGCTCCCACGTGGTGGGCAGTCACTAGCTGCCCACCACGACGCGATCTTTCGTGAAGGACACATATTATGAGCTTCCTCTTCCGGCGTCTGGGCTTTTACCTGCTAGCCTTCTGGGCGTCCATCACCCTGAACTTTCTGCTGCCGCGGCTGATGCCCGGTGACCCGGTCACCCGCATGCTTTCCCGCTCGCAGCAACGCCTCGAACCACAGCAGGTCGACGCGCTACGCACCATGATGGGCGTAGACGGCGGCCCGCTCATCCCCGAATACTTCAGCTACCTTGGCCGCATCCTCACCGGCGATTTCGGCATGTCGATTTCCCGTTTCCCCACGCCAGTCTCCGAAGTTATCGCCTCTCAGCTGCCTTGGACCCTGCTGCTCGGTATCACCTCATTGGTGATCGCGGTGATCCTCGGCAACCTGCTGGGTATCCTCGCGGCCTGGCGCCGTGGCGGTTTCCTGGACTCGGTGGCTCCGCCGCTGCTGGTATTCATTGGTTCCTTCCCGTACTTCTGGCTCGCCATGGGAGCGCTGTACATCTTTGGCATCAATATGGGTGTCGCCCCGATGCGTCACGCCTTCTCCGTGGGTCTGGTCCCCGGATTCAACCTTGAATTCATTTTGGATGTGGCAGCTCACCTGTTCCTGCCGGCACTAACTATTGTGCTGGTGTCCTTGGGCGGCTGGATGCTGGGCATGCGCAACACCATGATCGCAACCAACTCCGAGGATTACATTCTGATGGCCGAGGCCAAGGGCCTGCGCCCGCACCGCATCATGCTGAACTATGCCGCACGCAATGCAATGCTGCCCTCAGTGACAAGCATGGGCATGAGCATCGGATTTATCGTCGGTGGAGCCTTGCTCACCGAAGTAGTGTTCGCCTACCCGGGCGTTGGCTACCAGCTGCTCGCTGCAGTCCAAGGCCTTGACTACCCATTGATGCAGGGCATGTTCCTGACCATTACCGCCGCGGTGCTGATCGCGAACTTCCTTGTAGACCTGGTCTACGTCCGACTCGACCCTCGTGTGCGGAAGGGCTGAACCTCATGAGCCAGATAACCACAGATTCCCTGACCTTGATTCCCGAGGACCCGGCGGCAGAAAGCGCCACGGATCGCGCTCGGCTGGGTGCCACACGCCTGCTGCGAACCTTGCTGCGCAACGGCAAGGCGGTGGCTGGGCTGAGCATCATTGTAGTGTTCATTGCGCTGGCCCTGCTGGCCCCGGTGTTCTTCCCGGGAGATCCGGCGCGCATCACCTCTGCCGGTGCCGCCGCGCCGAGTCTGGAACACTGGCTGGGCACCACCACTAAGGGCCAAGACGTCCTTGGTTTGACCTTGTGGGGAGCGCGCTCCTCGCTATTTGTCGGCTTTGCCGCTGGTATCTTGTCCACCGTGATTGGCGTGCTGATCGGTTTGAGCGGTGCGTACTTCGGCCGTGGTCTGGACGAGGCGCTCTCGCTGGTGACCAACGTGTTCCTGCTGGTTCCGGGTCTGCCGTTGTTGGTCATCCTGGCAGCATTCATGCCGCCGGGTCTTGGAACGGTCATCGTGGTGCTGGTGATTACCGGTTGGGCCGGTAGCGCCCGCGTCATGCGATCTCAAGCCATGTCCATTCGGGGCAAAGATTATGTGGCGGCCGCTCAGGTATCCGGTGAACGTCCACTGCGCATAATGGTGCGCGAGATCTTGCCAAATATGGCCTCGGTGGTCATGACCACTCTGCTGGGCTGCATCATCGGTTCCATTGGTGCCCAGGCCGGGCTCGAATTCCTGGGTCTGGGAGACGTAAACACACTCTCCTGGGGTACCAACCTGTTCTGGGCTACCAGCGATGGTTCGCTGATGCTCGGACAGTGGTGGATTTTTGTTCCATCGGGTCTGGCTATTGCGTTGGTGGCCTTCGCCTTGGCGTTGTGCAACTACGCGGTAGATGAGATTACCAACCCGCGCCTGCGCCGGCCAAAGCATGCAACGAAGAGCACCGCGGCGACCACCGTGGCGCGAAAGGAAGAAAAATGAGCGTCCCGGTATTGGAAGTTCAGGACCTGACCGTCGAATACGTCAGCGACGAGCGTGCAGTTCGCGGTGCGGACCGGGTCAGCTTCACCATCCATTCCGGTGAGATCTTTGGCCTGGCCGGTGAGTCCGGCTGCGGCAAGTCCACGATCGCGAACTCGATCATGCGTCTGCTCAAAGACCCTGCCCGGATCAGCAACGGCAAAGTCCTCTTTGACGGGACCGATGTGCTGGGCATGGATGAGGCAGCGTTGCGCGCCTGGCGTTGGAATAACGTGGCCATGGTGTTCCAGTCGGCCATGAACTCCCTGAACCCGGTCACCCGTATCGGTGAGCAATTCATCGACGTGATCCGCACCCACCGTGGCGGTACCCGGGCGGCCGCGCTGCATCGTGCCCACGAACTGCTTAAGATGGTGCGCATCGATCCGGTACGGTTGCGCGCTTACCCGCACCAGCTTTCCGGAGGCCAGCGCCAACGCATTGTCATCGCCATGGCCTGTGCTTTGAACCCGCGGCTGTTGATCCTTGATGAACCTACTACTGCGCTAGATGTGGTGGTTCAGCAGGAGATCTTGGAGCAGATCCGTGAACTGCAAAAAGAACTCGGCTTCGCGATTCTGTTCATCACCCACGACATGTCGTTGATGCTTGAACTTTCTGACCGTATTGGCATCATGTATGGCGGTCGTATTGTGGAGCTGGCTCCGGCGACAACGCTGCGACATGGTTCTCGGCACCCCTATACTCAAGCGCTGCTGGGAGCTTTCCCACCTCTGCATGGCCCACGGGTTAAGCTCACAGGGCTGGCCGAAGGCACCAAATTCACCAACATCCAGGATCTGGAAGACACCGGCGAGGGCCATTGGGTGGCTCCCTCGGATCAGCCTGTGCTGTCGCAAGGAGAACTGCTATGACTTCAACTGCTACCCTACGGACCGCAGTGGGCCCGGCCGTGCGAATCCGTTCGCTGAGCAAATCGTTCACCGGCTCGGCGCTGTTTAGTCGAAAGAAAATTCCTGCCTTGCGGGATATCGATCTGGAGATGCAACGCGGGGAAATCGTGGCACTGGTTGGGGAGTCGGGATCCGGCAAGTCAACGCTGGCCCGTTGTCTTGCTCTGCTTGAAACTCCGGATTCCGGCGAGGTTCTGGTTAATGGAAAAGACATTGCGGGGCTGAAGGGGGCAGCGGTGCGCAAGTACCGCAGCGAAGTGCAGATGGTCTTCCAAGACCCATTCGGTTCGCTGAATCCTACCTTCCGCGTGGAGCATATCTTAGAACGTGCATTGGCTCTGCACCAGCCAGAAATTAAATCAAAGCGCAGTGAAATGGCAAAGCTGGTGAGTACCGTGGGCCTTAGCCCGGATGTGCTCTCTTCCTTCCCGCATGAGCTCTCTGGGGGACAGCGTCAGCGCATCGCCATTGCCCGTGTGCTGGCGGCCAAGCCGAGCATCATTCTGGCCGACGAACCGACTTCAATGCTAGATGTCTCGGTGCGCATTGGTGTGTTGAACCTGCTGCATAAGCTGCGTGACGAGCATGGGATCACCATCTTGTACGTCACCCACGATCTGGCTTCGGCCCGTTACCTCTCGGACCGAATTGCCGTGCTCAACGAGGGGCGAATCGTGGAATCAGGAGAATCCGTGCAACTGCTGGATAACCCGAGCCATCCATATACTCAGCTGCTCGTGGGTGCGGTGCCTGACCCTGACCGAGACAGTAGCCTCGACGCACCAAAGCGCGCGGCCTTACGCGAACAAATCCAGCGCTGGTCCACCAGCGCCAACCTGCAAAAGCACGTTATCGATGAATCAAGCCAGCACTGGGTGTTGGCGGACGAAAGCGAAATGACATGAGCCCAGAAAAAGACATGGCCATTGGCGGGCCGTCCAGACGAAGCGTCGTTGCGACCCTGACCTCGGCCACTGCATTGACACTGGCAGGACTAGGCGCTGGGGCAGCCTTTGCGGCCCCTGCAAAACGGGGGAAAAATGATAAGAAGGCTTCTGCTGCGATGAGCTACCGTCCCAGTTATCACTTTAGCGTTCCGGATAATTGGAAGAATGACCCGCAGCGTCCGGTGTATCTGGACGGTGAATACCTGTACTACTACCTTTACAACGAGGACTACATTCTCGGTGGCAGCGGTACGAGCTGGCGCTTGGCGACCACCACGGACCACGTGAACTTCACCGACCACGGAGTAGCCATCAGCAAGCATGAAAGCCCTAACGGGGATTGCTGGTCCGGCTCGATTGTCATCGACGAAAAGAACACCGCGGGCTACGGGGAAGGCGCGTTGATTGCTCTGGTCACCCAGGCACCGGGCGGGGTGCAAGCGCAGTACCTCTGGTACTCCACCGATAAGGGACGCAGCTTCAAGCCCGGTGGAACCAAGCCGGTACTGGCTAACCCGGGCGTGGAAGCCTTCCGGGACCCGAAGATCATCTGGCATGAGCAAAGCTCACAGTGGGTCATGCTTAATGCTGAGGGGGACCGGATTGGGTTGTATACCTCGGTGAACCTGAAGCGGTGGAAAAGAACCAGCGAATTTGTACGCACCACCTTGGGCACCCTCGAATGCCCGGACCTGTTCCAGATCCAGGCTTCTGACGGAACCAATCATTGGGTGCTTGGCACCAGCGCCAATGGCAAGCCACGTGATCTGCCCGCCACCTACGCATACTGGGTGGGCGACTTTGATGGAAAGGCCTTCACCACCAAGGAAGATGATCCGCAATGGCTTGACTGGGGCTTTGACTTCTATGGTGCGGTGACCTATCCGGACCATCATGTCGACGGGAGTGAAAATCCTGAACTGCGCCGTGTCATTGGGTGGAACAACTTCTGGGATTACCCACACAATGCCCCAAGCATGGCCACAGATGGCTATAACGGTGATGACATGATTGTGCGCGAGGTGCGAATGATCGCCGGTGCTGAAGGCTACTACCTCGCCTCGCTTCCGGTAAAGCAGTTGGACAAGCTGGCCGGTCCGGCTAAAAGTCTAGGCAGCCCGGTGGTATCTGGGGACTACGTCCTGGGTTTCTCTAGCAGCGCTTATGAGCTGGAATGCGAATTGAGCTGGGATCCGGCTAGCCCGCCGGAGAACGTGGGATTTGAGCTATGCCGGGCAAAAACCGGCACGCGTCACGTGGCCACCGGAATCTATCTGGCCGGAGGGTTCGCCTACGTGAACCGCAAACCAAGCTTCCACCCCGGGGATAAGAGCGAAACCAAGAGCCCAATAGAGGCACCAAGCGGAAGACTCAAGGTACGCATCCTGGTGGACCGCTCCAGCGTCGAGGTGTTCTTGGGGGACGGCAGGATCGTCCACTCGCACCGGGTATTCCCGCTGGCTTCGGATTCCGGGATCAAATTGTTCGTTTCGGGCGGGACGGCAACGTACAAGAACCTCACCGTGCGCAAGCTGGCATTCGCTTAGAAGTTAGTCGGGGGCTCGGGCAAGCCTGGTATGGTGCTAGGCCAGTTCCCGAAACCCGGTGATGGCCCGGGGAACCTTGCTTCCCCCGGGCCAACCCTACTTTTCCTGGCGCAAAGAGGAGTTCCTGGCTGGCAGCGCAATGGGATGTGACAGGCGTTTACGAATCGCGCTGAGGATTTTTCCGCCATAAAGAGTGCTGGCATCAGGTCACGGTTCAACAGAGTCCCAATAAGTTCGGTGAAGTCCTGAATAGGATAGTTCGAGAGGAATCAGCCACTTTATGCCCAGTTGATCATTTGTGAAGCAAGTTTTGTCGTTGGGATTACCGGAGTTTTCAGTTCAGCATTACCCCACACTCGGCAACTGAATTCGTCACCATGGGTGAGCCGGCGGCATTGCCCGGGGAAGCCAGTCAGAATGACGTCACCGTGTTGCAGAGTCATGAACCACTGAGAAAAACCAAGATGTCTTCCATCCTCCCAATCTAAAGCCTTGGTTGTTGCAGGGACTCGTGGTTCTCCGCAATGGACAACGCTGATTTCCCAGTCGGCAAGCGCAGCATCGATTTTGGTAGCAGCTGGCGTGGAGACCGGGGAATCGAAAATAGTCCAGAGTTGGCTACCGGCAAACCGCTGTACGGCATCAACCACTAGGTGACGCACGTGGGTGTCGGCGTGCTTGAAGGTACCGTGCTTCCACCGACCTTCGGAGCACTGCTGGTCTCCGGTGGACATACCGAAATTCTGAAGGTCACCTCGTTGACCAACGATGTGCAGCTGCTTGGTGCGACCATCGATGATGCGGCCGGCGAGGCCTATGACAAGACCGCCCGCTTGCTGGGTCTGGGCTATCCGGGTGGACCGGCCATCGATAAGGCCGCCAAGGACGGAGATAGAGAGGCGTTCCGTTTCCCGCGCGGGCTGTCGCTGCCGAAGTTCGTGGGCTCCGCCGAAGAACCGGGCAAGCACCGGAACAATTTCTCCTTCTCCGGTTTGAAGACCGCCGTGGCTCGCTGCGTTGAGCATTTCGAAGCGGCGGGGGAGCCGATCCCGGTGGCGGATATTTCCGCTTCTTTCCAGGAAGCGGTGGTGGACGTGATTACGTCCAAGGCTGTGCGAGCTATGCAGGAGCATGGATTGAAGACTTTGCTGTTGGGTGGGGGAGTTGCGGCGAATACGCGTCTGCGCGAGCTGTTGGCCGCGCGTTGTGTTTCGGCTGGCATCACGTTAGTGGTTCCGCCGTTCTCGCTGTGCACGGATAACAGGGGGGGCATGGTCGCTGCTCTCGGAGCGCAACTCGTGACCGACGGCGTGGCTCCTCAGGGCCTGGACTTCGCGACGGATTCGTCGCAGCCTGTTACCCGAATTGTTCTGGGCTAGCAGGTTTATTTTAACGATTTAGATTCTGGAAAACGTGTCTGTCTACGGGCAATTCAATCTCCGTAGTAGGCACGTTTTTGACGCCAATTAATTGGTTGCTTAGTTCACCACCGAGGAAGAATCTGATCGATTATACGTACGTCTGACCAGTGAAAACTGTCCCACGGTTGGGGTATCGTTGCTATTAATCAAGCGCGAGAAAACACCACAATTAAAGACAGAAAGCTGAAGGTTGTCATTGTGAAGGAACAGCAGCGAGCAGAACTGCACAAAACTATCTGGCAAGTAGCCAACGATCTTCGCGGTTCGGTGGACGGCTGGGACTTCAAATCGTACGTCCTGGGCATACTTTTCTACCGATTCATCTCCGAAAACCTCACCAGTTACATCAATGCCGGCGAGCACGAGGCAGGCAACGCTGAGTTTGATTTCGCACAGCTTTCTGATGATGAAGCTGAATTCGCTCGTGAGGAAATTGTCAACGAAAAAGGCTTCTTCGTTCGCCCTTCGGAACTATTCGAGAACGTTCGCAAGCGCGCACCTCAGGATGAGAACCTCAATGAATCGCTTGAGAGTATTTTCCGCGATATCGAAGGCTCAGCAAGAGGCAGCGACAGTGAAGACGACCTCAAGGGCCTCTTCGATGATCTGAACGTGAACAGCAGCAAGCTCGGCAATTCAGTAGCCAAGCGTAACGCCAAGATGGTCAAGCTTCTGGACGCGATCGGTGACCTCCCTTTGGGCGGCAAATTCTCAGACAATTCCATTGACCTATTTGGTGATGCGTACGAGTACCTGATGCAGATGTACGCATCCAGTGCCGGTAAATCTGGCGGCGAGTATTACACCCCGCAGGAAGTCTCTGAGCTGCTAGCAAAGATCACCACCGTTGGTAAGACGCGAGTGAACAAGGTGTATGACCCAGCGGCTGGTTCGGGTTCACTCCTGCTCAAGTTTGCCAAGGTACTTGGCAAAGAGAACGTGGGTGGGTTCTATGGTCAGGAAATCAATCTCACCACGTATAACCTTGCTCGTATCAATATGTTCTTGCACGATGTGAACTACGAGAACTTTGATCTGGCCCTGGGCGACACGCTACTGGAACCGCACCACTGGGACGATGAGCCGTTTGAAGCGATCGTCTCTAACCCGCCTTATTCGATCAAGTGGGAGGGTGACGCTAACCCAATCTTGATCAACGATCCACGCTATGCGCCGGCTGGTGTGCTGGCACCTAAGTCGAAGGCAGACCTTGCTTTCACGATGCATATGCTGCACTGGTTGGCGACTAACGGTACGGCAGCGATTGTTGAGTTCCCTGGCGTGCTCTACCGTGGCGGCGCTGAGCAAAAGATCCGTAAGTACCTGATCGACAATAATTACGTTGATACGGTGATTCAGCTTCCTTCTGATCTGTTCTTTGGTACCACGATTGGCACTTGCATTATCGTGCTGAAGAAGTCGAAGAAGACCAATGACGTGCTATTTATTGACGGTTCGGCTGAGTTCGTGCGCGGAGGCAATAAAAATAAGCTGAGTGAAGCCAATCAGCAGGTCTTGCTTGATACGTTCATGAATCGTGAATCATCAGAGCATTTCGCAAGACTCGTTGACAACAGTGATATCGCGGCAAATGACTACAACATTGCGGTATCTTCGTACGTTGAGGCTGAGGATACTCGTGAAGTCATCGATATAACTGAGTTGAATGCCCGGATCGAACAGATTGTTGCTCGGCAAGCTGAGCTGCGCAGGTCGATTGATGCGATTGTGGCAGATTTGGAGATCGCGAAATGAGCGAACTAGACCAGCTGCTGACGGAGCATTATCCGAACGGGGTTCCCCACAGAAAGCTCGGAGATATTGCCACACTCCTTCGTGGAAATGGCATGCCCAAGACTATGCTGACTGAATCTGGCGTTGGAGCCATTCATTATGGGCAAATCTATACCCGGTACGGCACGAGTGCGACTGAAACCTTCTCATTTGTTACTGAAGAGGACGCGAAGAAGCTTACTAAGTCGGATCCTGGGGACATCATTATCACTAACACCAGTGAAAATCTGGATGACGTCGGTAAAGCGGTCGCATGGCTCGGTAATGATCAGATTGTAACCGGCGGTCACGCAACGGTCATAAAGCATGAATTCGATTCTCGATTCCTAGCATACTGGTTCCAAACCCCTGATTTTTATTTTCAAAAGAAAAAGCTTGCGACCGGAACAAAAGTAATTGATGTCTCCGCAAAGCAGTTGGCGAAAATAATTATTCCTGTTCCATCCTTTGAAATTCAGCGTCATATCGCTGATATCCTTGATACTTTTAGTAAAATGGAAGCGGAGCTGGAAGCGGAGCTGGAAGCGGAGCTGGAAGCTCGGAAGCACCAGTATAACTATTTTCGCAGCCAGTTAATGGTCGATACTAACCAAGCTGATAAAGTTTCTCTTGGTGATATCTCCACCATTGGTACTGGGAACCACGACACCAAAGACGCGCTTTCTGAAGGTAAGTTTGTCTTCTACGCACGTGGCCGTGAGCCACTTCGGCTGGATACTTATGATTTTGATGAAGATGCCATCATCACTGCAGGCGATGGTGTAGGTGTGGGAAAAGTCTTTCATTTTGCATCAGGAAAGTATGCGCTACACCAGCGAGCTTACCGAATCGTGCCTTTCGCAAATGTTGTTCCTCGTTATCTTTACCATTATTTGCGGGCCGATTTTTCTCGGTATCTAGAGCGTACATCTGTACATGCTTCAGTTACTTCTCTGCGAAGGCCGATGTTTCTGAAATATCCAGTAGCTCTTCCGCCGTTGGAAGAACAACAGAACATCGTTGATATTCTCGATAGGTTCGACGCCCTCGTAAACGACCTGAGCGTTGGTTTGCCTGCGGAGTTGGCTGCGCGTCGTCAGCAGTACGAGTATTACCGCGACGAACTTCTGACCTTCAAGAAGTTGGAGTCTGCATCATGAGTACGACTCCGGTGAACGTGCAGATCCCTTCGGATACTGAAGCGCCGATCATTGCTGACTTTGTCGAGCACGCTCTGCGTGTGGCGTATTTTGATCGGCGACACTGGGCATCACTGCCTTCTAGCGACTGGGACGCGCCTGGCGTGTATGTCCTGATGACAAACGACGGATCGAATCGAGTGTATGTAGGGCAAGCACGCAAACTGCGTGGCCGTTTGCTGCAGCACAACAACAAGGAAAAGCTTCCTTGGAGTCGGGCTCTTGCGGTTAAGCGCGATACGACCGCTGGGTTCAACACGGCCGAAATCGGGTACTTGGAAGGCCGCATTGCGGCCGAACTGAACGCCTTGCACCAGATCACGGTCATTGAAGGCCAGACGAGCGGTGACGAGACGTTGCCAAAGCACATGATGATCTCCCTGGATGCTTTCGTGAAAAGCATCCTCGGTGCCCTGCGTCTAGCTGGTCTGGATATTAGCCGGAGTAATCCTCAAACACTGACCGAAGACGAACAACCTTCATCTGCGCCAGTGCCATCTAACAAGCCATATAAGACAGTGACCGTTGCCGATTTGGTGTCTAGCGGACTGCTTCAGGCGGGCCACTCACTTTTCTTAAGTCAAGCGGGCAAGGAAGCCGAAGGCAGCGTCACCGCGGACGGAGAGATTATCGTTCGCAGTGTTTCCTATAAATCCCCGAGCACCGCAGCCGCAAAAGCCCTAGAATTGCAATCCTCTAACGGCTGGATGACATGGAAGGTGGGCAGTCAGTCCGGTCCGCCGCTCGATACGTTGCGACAACAATGGCTAATACAACAAGCGGAGGAGGCAGAAAAATGATCGAAGCGCAGGCACGTAAATACGACACTATCGCAGTAAGCAACGAGAGCACTGTCGTTTCGGTCTATGATGCCGATCCGTCAAAAGAAACTTCGTACCAGTCGGAAGCACAGCTGGAACGTGAATTTATTCGCCTATTAGAAGGCCAAGCTTACGAGTATGTGGAGCTGACGAGTGAAGAACACCTCGTCACGAATCTTCGAACTCAGCTCGAGGCCCTGAATCGCTTCACCTTCACGGACGAGGAGTGGCAACGGTTCTTCAAAGAACGGATCGCCAGCACCGGGGACGGGATCGTCGAAAAGACGGTGCGTATCCAAGAAGACCACGTCCAGCTACTGACCCGTGATGATGGCACGACGAAGAACATCACCCTGCTGGATAAGCAGAACATTCACAACAACCGTTTGCAGGTGATCAACCAGTATGCGGTGGATCGTGGTGAGGGTGGCGCAAGCTTCTCGAACCGGTATGACGTGACCGTTCTGGTCAATGGGTTGCCGATGGTACATATCGAGTTGAAGCGCCGCGGCGTGCCGATTCGTGAAGCCTTCAACCAGATTGACAGGTATCAGCGAGATAGCTTCTGGGCTGGCTCTGGCCTGTTCGAGTATGTGCAGCTGTTTGTGATCAGCAACGGTACGCAAACGAAGTATTATTCGAACACAACTCGTCGTCAGCATGTTGCTGGTGCGACGGGTATGAAGAAGAAATCGAAGACGTCCAATAGCTTCGAATTCACGTCGTGGTGGGCTGACGCGCAGAATAAGCCGATTCTTGATCTGACTGCCTTTGGCAAGACCTTCTTCGCCAAGCACACACTGCTGAATATCCTCACCCGCTACTGCGTGCTCACGAGTGACCGACTGCTGTTGGTGATGCGTCCGTACCAGATTGTGGCGACCGAGAAGATCTTGCAGAAGATCGACATCTCCACGAATTACAAGACGCTTGGCGCTCAGGAAGCGGGCGGTTACGTCTGGCATACGACTGGCTCTGGCAAGACGTTGACCAGTTTCAAAGCTGCGCAGCTCGCGTCTCGTCTGGAAAGCGTCGACAAGGTACTGTTCGTCGTTGACCGTAAGGATCTGGACTACCAAACGATGAAGGAGTATGACCGGTTCGAAAAGGGCTCGGCTAACTCGAACAATTCGACGGCAGTGTTGAAGCGGCAGCTGGAGGATACTTCGAAGAGGATCATCATTACGACGATCCAGAAGCTGTCAACCTTTATCGCAAAGAACAAGGGTCATGAGATCTACTCAGACCATATTGTGCTGATCTTCGACGAGTGCCACCGCTCCCAGTTTGGCGACATGCACACGGCCATTACGAAGGCGTTCAAGCGGTACAACCTATTCGGGTTTACCGGTACCCCGATTTTTGCTGAGAACTCTGGCAGTGGTGGCAACCCGCAGTTGAAGACCACCGCCCAGGCCTTTGGAGAAAAGCTCCATACCTATACGATCAAGGACGCGATCACCGATCAGAACGTTCTTCCCTTCCGTATTGATTATGTGAATACGATGAAGGTTGGCTCGGTCATCGACAAGCAAGTGTCATCGATCGACACAGAGAACGCTTTGCTGTCGCCTGTGCGGGTGGCCCAAGTGGCCTCATACATCTTGGAGCACTTCGATCAAAAGACGAAGCGATCCGTTGGTTATGCGCTGGGGGAGAAGCGTGTTCGTGGGTTCAACTCCCTTTTTGCCACGGCATCGATTACGGCTGCAAGGACGTACTATAACGAGTTCAAGCGCCAACAAGCTGACCTGACACCTGATCGCAGGCTGAAGATCGCCACGATCTTCTCCTACGCCCCGAATCCAGACTCCGAGGACGGAGTGCTGGAAGAAGAAGGGTTTGAAACAGAGAATCTTTCGGGAGACTCCCGCTCGTTCTTGGAAACGGCGATTGCCGACTACAACAAGATGTTTGGTCAGAGCTACGATACGAGTTCGGATAGCTTCCAGAACTACTACAAAGATTTATCGCTTCGGCTCAAGAATCGTGATCTAGATATGGTCATTGTGGTGAACATGTTCCTCACTGGTTTTGACGCGACCACATTGAATACTCTGTGGGTGGATAAGAACTTGCGCTCCCACGGGCTGATTCAAGCGTACTCACGCACGAACCGTATCCTGAACTCAGTGAAGAGCTACGGGAATATCGTGAACTTCCGTGATCTGGAAGAAGCAACGAACGACGCGATTGCCCTCTTCGGTAATAAGGACGCGGCCGGGATTGTGTTGCTACGCCCGTACCGGGAGTACTACGACGAATACGCGCAGAAGGTCTCGGACCTACTGGAGAAGTTCGTTCCCGGCCAGGTAATCGAGAGTGAAGCTGGGCAGAACGAATTCATCAAGCTGTATGGCGAGATTCTCCGACTGAAGAACATCTTGACCTCGTTTGACGAGTTTGCCGGAAACGAGATCCTCTCGGAGCGCCAGGCACAAGACTACCAGTCGGTATATCTGGATCTTTGGAATCAGCGGAAGAAACAGGATTCCGGTGAGAAGGAACAGATCACCAGTGATCTGGTGTTCGAGATCGAGCTGATCAAACAGGTCGAAATCAACGTTGACTACATTCTGCTACTCGTACAGAAGTACCGAGAAGAACGTGGCGACGGCGATGACAAGGAACTGCGTGCGGGGATCTCGCGCGCGATTGACTCTAGCCCTTCCCTTCGTAACAAGAAGGACCTCATCGAAAATTTCGTGGACTCTGTCTCAGTGGATGGCACCGTCGAGGACGAATGGCGTGCGTATGTTCAGGCACGACGTGAGAGTGAGCTTGATGAGATCATAGCTTCGGAGAATCTGAAGCGAGAGCAGACCGTCGGATTTGTTGACTTGGCGTTTACCGATGGAGTGCTGCGCACGACAGGGACTGAAGTCACGAAGATTCTTCCACCAGTGTCTCGGTTCTCGAAAGAGAAGAATCATGGTGAAAAGAAACGTCGTGTGATTGAAAGACTAACCGCCTTTTTTGAGCGGTTCTTTGGGCTAGATTCAGGGGCTGGCAGATGACAGACAGTTTGCGCATAAAGGAGTGCATATAATCATGGCCGAGTTTGGCAACAACCAGGCAGGAACCGCAACAATGGAGCTCCGCCCTGTTAGCGATAGTCGCCGATTTCAAGCATTCTATACGCCGACCCAGAAACCGCCGGAAAACTCAGCCGCAGCAAAACTCCTCTCCAAAGGAATAAAGCTTGCGGAGTTTGATCCTAGTTTGGGAATCATCAAGATCTACCCAATTAACACGCTGGCAGGCACCGCGGGATATTTGGGTCCTAAATACGACAAAATACATACGCTCACTTATAGAACTTCGGCACTGGAAGACTATGCCGAAGATGCAGAACTTGAGTTCATTTTTGCAACACTACCGTCGGGATTCGTGAAGGATTTCACGTATGGACTGGGACTACTCAAGGACTGTAATCGCCTTATACGACTGATTGAAGATAAGACATCCTGCGATGAGATCTCTTTTACGGACGGTGATGGGGCAAGAATCGACGACACAACTTTCATTCTTGGAGAGTCGAGATTCGCGGCTATCTTGAGCGAGATTAATCGGATAGGTGGCCGTGGAAGCCGCGCTACCGGACGAGTGAAAGACTTCTTCGTTCATAATGAACTAGCCAAGGAACTTAATATTTCAACGGTTGAGTTATCACTCGGAAGATTCCGTGATTCACGCATCATAACGAAGGCAGCTAACGGAGTTGATGAGCTGACTGATGCCGATCGTAATAATCTCATTGGTGCGGTGACTTCCGAATCTGTGGCGATCGCAAAGAGCGCACCAGAAAAATTCAAGAAGCTCCAACGGGATATTGAGCTGGTTAGTCTCGACCGGCTCATTGAAACTTATTCGCATTCTTTAGGTCAAAGCAAGAATGAGAAGTACTGGCAGACTTTCTTTGACGACAATGCATTCGCTCTGCAACAGGTGTTCGGTGTGCCGATGGTAAGTGTTCAGTCTGGTGCGTCAGTCGGTGGCCGAGGATTTTCAGGAAGTGGCGACAAGATTGCAGACTATCTATTCAAAAACTCGCTAACGAACAACGTGGCCCTCGTGGAAATCAAAAAGCCAACAACTGACTTGCTCGAATCACGTGAGTATCGAAAAGGCGTTTTTGGTGCTTCGAAAGAGTTGAACGGCGCCGTAACGCAAGTGCTTGATCAGGCTTATCAGCTGACTAAGAATTTTGCAGGGCTGAAGGAGAGTTCGCGTCAGTGGGACTTGGAGTCGTACGCAGTCTCGTGTTTCGTAATTGCTGGACGAACACCGAACGCCGACAACCCGGCAAAGCAAAAGTCGCTAGAGCTTTTCCGTGCGAATTCGCGAAGTGTAACTATTGTTACTTACGATGAAATTCTGGAGAGGATAAAGCTACTTCGTGATTTTCTCCTTCCCGTTGAGACAACAGTAGATGAGCCTATGGAGGCCAGATCGTGAGGCTCAAGCAACTCAGGGTAGAAAATTTTCGATCTTGTGTCGAAACGACAGTTGACCTGTCGGAAGACATCACTATTCTCGTCGGTGAAAATGCATCAGGAAAAACTGCAATTATCGATGCGATTCGGCTAGGCACACAATCAGCGCTAGAAGGTCGCGGCATATCCTTTGCTCCCGAGCGAGATCTGACTCATTCCGCACCTGAAGGTACAGCTTCGAAAATTGCTCTCAGATATGAGAATCTGACACCTGGCCAACTTGCGACGTTTCTGACGCAAGTTGTGGACGAAGATGAGAGCCTTACATACACATATACGTTCAATGCGTCAGCCGACGTACCTTATTGGAAACGCGCTTCTCACACTGTTGGTTCTATCGAAGTTGAAGATGCTGAGCCTTCCAATAGAATGCGTCTCGCACATGTTTATTTACCCCCGTTACGTGATGCCTTTCGCGAGCTCGATAGCGGGAGCGGAGACCGTCTGGCAGAAGTTCTCAAGGTCCTAACGACTGGAGATGATGTTACCCGTCAGGAATTTGTTGATGAAGCAAACCTGATCGTAGACGGAGTTGTAAAGCTTTCCCTTCCAGAGAAAGCACGCAGTGAGATTGAAGCTCACCTTAGTCAGATAACACCTCCAACTAGGCAGCATAAAGTTCAATTTGATGGCCGCCGACATGAACTTCGACGACTAGCTGGCATGATGCGTCTTCAACTAACGGAGGCCGGGATTAATCCAAAAGAACTAGGCGCTTCAGGATTGGGGTATGCAAATCTTGTATTCATTGCAACCATCGTTTTACAGCTGACGAACGCACGAGATTATGATCTCACCCTCTTGCTTGTTGAAGAGCCTGAGGCTCATCTTCATCCGCAGCTACAATCCGTACTGCTTGACTATTTAGAGAAACAAGCCAAAGAGAGTGCCGTCGATGTAGAGGATTCGTCTACTGAACCGGCTGGAAGAATTCAGGTTGTAGTATCTACGCATTCGCCGCAGCTGGCGAGTTCCGTGGATGTTGAAGATATTGTGGTCGTTTCGCGCCACCAGACACACATAAGCGCTAGTATTTCTGGCTCCGGATCAACCAAGCAAACTGTAAGGAATGAAGATGTACCTAGCACAAGCCTGAATATTCCTGAGCAATGGAGCACGAAGACAACAGCATTAGGTGACCTCGATCTAGACGAGTGGGATTACCGGAAGATTAACCGATACCTCAATGCAACGCGTTCAGCACTTTTGTTCGCAAGACACGTCTTCTTGGTAGAAGGTGTTGCAGAATCCATCCTTATTCCAGAAGTGGCGAGACGGCACCCCCGAGCACAAAGTACAGAGGCCAAGAGACATCTGTCATCGGTCGCATATATTCCCATAGATGGTGTTGATTTTGACCCCTACCTGAACATACTGCTTAAAGGAGATTTTCCACGAGTAGACCGCGTGGTTGTCTTGACGGACGGAGACATAGATAAGACTGGTGCATCCCAAGGTAAAGCGCGCAAAGAGCGCATCGAGACGAAGTTTGCAAATGACGTCAGCGCAGACCGACTGTTCGTTCGGCACGGCCTCACGACGCTTGAAGCGGACATTTTTGGGATGTCTGAAAACGAAAAACTACTAAAGGATGCTTACAAGAAAATACATCCACGTTCAGATAAAAAGTGGGAAGATGCGTTCAGTGAACTTGAAGACGACACCAAGATTCGTTCAAAGGAATTCGCTCGTATGCTCAGGCAAAAGAAGGGTGGACTAGATCTTGGCAAGGGAGATTTTTCGCAACTGGTAGCCGAATCGCTTTACGACGGACAAGACCTAGTCTTGCCAAACTATATAGAACAAGCGGTCGAAGATATCCTAGATCGATTTATAGTAGACGAAGCTACGACTGACGAGGCCGGGATAGAGAAGTCGGGGGAACAATAGCGTGCTTACAGACGAGCAACAGCTAGCACTTCAACCTCAAATTCAGCTAATTGAGGCTGGACCTGGCTCCGGGAAAACTCGCACTGTAGTTCAGCGTTTGCACACTCTCTCGCAAACAGGTGCGGCAGGGCGTGCCCTAATTTCATTCACGAATGCCGCTGCAGACGAGGCCATGCGTCGTGTTTCGGCGAATGGGACCACACTGCTCCCACCGAACTTTGTCGGCACCTTTGATGGGTTTCTGCACCGTTTCGTCGTAACACCTTGGCATGTTAGAAAGTTTGGTACTCGGCCGAACTACGTGCACTCGTGGGACGAATTAGGAAATGGCCATGAGATGATCCGACATGGTGCAGTCAACGGAACGGGTTTGAGAATGTCATCTTTCCGTATCCAATCCGACGAATCCTTTGTGTACCCAAGCGCGGCTCCAGGTAGTGACCGCATCTACGCAAAGCAGCTGGAGAAGGCCGGGTTCTCACCTTCCGATCTTGAAGCTGAGGCAACTCGCCGTGCGAAAAGATTGCAAGCCAATGGCGTCTTCGACAGTGACTGCGCGAGGTCGAGAGCGCTGAAGATTCTGAAGGAAGATGAAAGCTCTTGGCTACTTCAACGCTTATCATTGAGGTTTCACGAAATCATCGTAGATGAATTCCAAGACTGTTCAGACGTAGAAATTGCGATAATTGACGCGCTGAAATCGCTGGGTATCCACGTAGTAGTTGTGGCTGATCCCGATCAAGCTATATACGAATTTCGTCAAGCATCGCCTATGTCCTACCAGCATTTTAGACAGAATATTGATCCTGGATCCATTGTTGAGTTGACGGCCAACCACAGATCGACACCTGCGATTTGCGAATTTATTTCGAGTCTGAGAATGGTTGGCAGTAGCTCAATTGATGCAGTGAAAGACGACGTCAAGACGAAGATCAGCGTTTTTGTCGGATCAGTTGAATTTCAAAGAAATCACTTCACGGAGTTGCTTGTATCGGAGGGTGTACCGCTTCGCGATTCAATAATCCTCTCGCACAGGAAGAAAGATGCTGCGGCTCTCGCTGGCACGGCGGTTGATAAATCTGATTGGACTCATCGTACCTATCGTGTTCTTCGATCTATCGCCGTCTTGCGGACCTCAAACAGTACGCGAACGAGGAGAAGCGAGATCCAGAAACTTGGGAATTCGCTATTTGATCTTTTTGCA
Organism: Arthrobacter sp. MYb221; assembly: GCF_002979835.1. NCBI lineage: Bacteria > Bacillati > Actinomycetota > Actinomycetes > Micrococcales > Micrococcaceae > Arthrobacter > Arthrobacter sp. MYb221. The sequence goes on from NZ_PCPW01000012.1 coordinate 116,725, forward strand.
TGGGGGCCAACTGAGCAAGGGCTACGAATGGCTGAAAAGCGTGAAATCCTGGAGATAACCGACTCTCAAATCGCGTCGTTCGGATCTGCACTAGTCGCGCAAAGTACGAATTGGGCGGACGTAGACATAGCCCGAACATCCATTATTAATCAGACACAGGTTAGCTTTGGAAAGTTAGTTCGTCCGCTTAAAAGTCTGAAAGTTTCGCTGCGAAAACTTGATGTAAAGCATTGGAAATGGTGGCAAGAAGCTCTGAAGAACGCATCCGATTTGAGTCTTCCATCAAGTCATATCCATAGCGTTAAGGGTCAAGAATTTGGTGCCGTCTTGCTAGCACTCGGTTCTGTGAGAAAGGGCCAGCCGAGTGTTCTGGATGAATGGGAAAATAAGGATTCCACTGAAGCCCTGCGTGTCTTCTATGTGGGGGCGAGCCGCGCCAAGCAAGTTCTTGCTATTGCGTGTCCACCAAAAAGCCAAACGCAATTCCGCCGAATACTTTCGTCGTACAATATCGATGCAAACTGGTGCATTGAGCAGGAAGCGCGCGTTAAGATTTCGCTCACGTAATTCGGAAGATTCGTCTTGGTGCACTGTCTGGCGTGAGGCGGGGTTGCTATGAAGGACTGGTCTCACTCGATCCTGACTGACAGGGTCCCCACCATTGGGCGCGGTCAATCAGGTGTGCGTAACAATCCTTGTCGGTCACTGGCTTTGAGGTTGGTGTGGCAAAAGGGTGCGACCCACTGGGCAGTGCAGGTCCACGCCCAGTGGGTCGGTGGCCTCACGGAGCAATCGAACGTTGACGCACAGCTCAGCATTCGGCGAGACCTTCGACCATTCACGGTAAGTCGACGGTCAGAGGCCCGCTGAATCCTGTTGAGAAGGCAAATCCAGCGGGTCGCGTGGATGTTGCAAGATCTGGTCTACGAGATCGGCAGCGGTTCGTCGATAGGCTGCGCCTTGGCGCTCATGTCGATGCCCAGATCCTTGGCGAACACGGTGCGGGTTGCAGTGTAGACACCGTCCTTATTCTCATCGAGTTCAAAGACTCTGGCACCACGAAGTTCGTGGTTCTCGGTACCGCCCAGGCCGTAGGTGCCGAAGCCGGTGCCTGGGGCATATCCCAGCTCGATACCGTAGTAGTCGCCCTTGAAGGTATTGATGTGGTCGTGGCCGCAGTACACGCCACGAACGTCTCCGCGCTCCTGCAATGCAGAGAACAATCCGGAGTTGAAGGCTCCCACGTAGATGCCTTCGTTCTTGACTCCTTCGATGGAGTGCTTGGACACGGCTTTCTTGTGGTCGGCATCATTCGAGGTGAACTGGGAGCCGTACCACATGTGGTGGTGTTCCCAGAGAGGGATATGGAAGAACATCAAGGACTGGACATTGCCATAGCGTGCTTCGGTGGCTTTGGAAGCTTCGCGGTACCAAGCGATCTGCTCGGGGCGGATCCAGTCGTAGGACCAGGGCTCTGGACATCGGCTCCCCATGAATAGTTAGAGTTCCCCGGAATGCTGGGGAAGAATCCACCTCCGGCACTATTAATCCAGTCATTCCTGAGATATAATTAACAAGA